>CANQTI010000005.1 GCA_947626725.1 uncultured Eisenbergiella sp. | reverse complement strand
GGTATGGGTGTTTTTGAAAAAGCGCTTATGATACTGCTGGGGGGGGGTATTTCTGCCGGTCGGCGTGAATTTATCGTATATTTTGAGCGGCGGGGTACTGCATACTCTCATGACATACGCGGTTTGCCTAATCTACGGGCTGGCACTTTTAATAGAAGAATGGTACGCAGGGCGTATGAGCGGAAAGCATCCCCGCGTCATGTATTTGAGAAAGGGCATGGCCGCGTTGGTTCTGATCGTTCTCTGGAATAATGTTTTGGTCGCCAATGCCGCATATCTGAAGAAGGATGTGGAACGGCAGCAGATGCTGTCCCTCATGACGCGGGTGGTTTCAGCGGTTGAAGCGCGCGAGGATTATGTGCGTGGCGAAACGCCGCTTGCTTTTGTGGGCAAGATCAGGATGAGGGAAATGCCAGGATTTGAGATGTTTTCCGGAGACGGACGAACGAGCGGGCTGAATGGTTTGAATGAAAAAATACAGATAAAGAATTACAGGGATTATGCAGCTTATTTTCAGTATATTTTAAATGAACCGGCAAATCTCTGCGACGAAGTACAGTGTCAGGAATTGGAGGATAATGCAGCGGTCCGGTCAATGCCGGTATTTCCGGAAAAAGGTTCCATAGAGATGCTGGATGGGATCCTGGTCGTGAAAATGGGGAATGATTAGATGATTGGTTTGAAAAGGAGATCGTGAGGTGTCTTTTACAAGTACGTTTTTTTTGTTTTTGTTTCTTCCGTTTGCGTTAGTCATATACTATTGTCCATGGTGGAAAAAAACAAAATATAAAAATATAGTGCTTATTATCTTGAGCTTTTTTTGGTATGTATCAGAGGGCGGGATCATTTGGCTTCCGCTCCTTTTCTTGTCTGTTATAGTAAATTATTTTTGTGTATCACTGGGAATGAAAAGAAAGTTTAAGTATTTGAATTATATTGCGGTTGTGTATGATGTCTGCCTCCTTGTTTTTTTTAAGTACATAAATGGGATGGCATCTGCCTGGCTTCGGAATCCCGGCATTTCGGTAGGAATGCCGATAGGCATATCCTACTTTACGTTTATGTTGATTTCGTTTGTGATCGACTCTGCGGACGCGGAAGAGGGTATGCCATCGTTTAATGCGGTATTGCTTTATGTCAGTTTTTTTGCTGCGATATCATCCGGGCCAATCACTCAATACGCAGATATGTCTCAGCAATTAAAGGAAAGAAGCTTTAAAAAACAGGATATGTATGATGGACTTACAAGATTTGGAATAGGCATGATCAAAAAAATGATGTTTGCAGAGATGCTGGCATATTTGGTGGATAAATGCTTTCGTGTGGGAAGTTTAACAGTCTGTATGGCATGGCTTGGGGCATTAGCATTTAGCCTGCAGTTATACTATGATTTTTCCGGATATTCAGATATGGCAATTGGAATAGGTAAAATGTTCGGGATCAGTCTGGCAGAAAATTTTGATCATCCATATGCGTCGGTTTCTATTACGGATTTTTGGAGAAAATGGCATATTTCATTGACAAGATGGTTTACAAAATATGTGTATATTCCGTTAGGGGGGAATAGGGTATCCGTAAGGAGGCATATTTTTAACTTATTTGTCGTATGGCTTTTGACCGGACTTTGGCATGGACCGGGAATCACTTTCATTATATGGGGGATGATCCATTTTGGATTTCAGATCCTTGAGAAATATACACGTATCAACAGACAACCGTTAATTTGCAGGCGCATATATACACTATTGGTTGTCGTTTTGGCATGGAGTGTTTTCCGTGCGGAAAGCTTGTCAAAAATGTTTTCATATCTGAAGTCGATGTTTGGATTAAACGGACTCGGTTTTTGCGATATGACTTTTTGGAATACGCTAAATCTATTTAAGTTTCCGCTTCTGTTAGGCTGTTGCTTTGCGCTGCCTGTTTTTCCCGGGTTCTTAAGAAATGGACTGTTTTCGGTTAAAAGGGTGCAGTTTATTTTGGCAGTGATATTCATTTTATGTTTTATTGCTTCATATTGTATGGGAGTTGGATTTGATTATGCGGCAGCACTTTATGCAGGATTTTAAGGAGAGAATTGATCATGGGAAACATATTGAAAATATCTCTTTTCCCGAAGCTGGTTTTGAGTATAATAGGAATTGGATTAATTGCGGTATGTGGAGGGAATATAGGGAACATATGTTGGAAGTATGTATATGAGGAAAAAGCAGAGACAGAAGAAGCAGAAAAATCGGATATATCGGTGAATTGGAAGGAAATCTATCCTGCTGCAGATGATTTTGAAATTGGGCGGATAGATCGGGCGGATTTAAATGAAAGTACGGGTTTGGAGCAGAAGATTCAAAATAGCTCAGAAAAGCTTCTGCAGAAATTGTCCAATCTGGAAAATAAAATGATCGGGTTTGAAAAGATCAGATCATTGGGGAATAAATTTAGAAAAATTTGGTGCAGGGGAGGCTATGGAGTTTGGGAAAACCGTTATTTAAATGATGAAAATATGGTAATAGAAATATCCACAGAACCCTATAAAGATTCTGTTTTATCAGATTCGGCGATGAATATTGCCCTGCTGCAGAAGAATCTGCAGGAGATGGAGATACCGTTTTTATATATTCAGGTACCACAGAAAAGCTGTAGGGAGGATGATTTGCCGGACAGACTTGTTGACTATACGAATCTTGATCTGGATAAATATGCAGAGGCGCTTTCGGAACAAAATATTAATGTGTTGGATCTGAGAAGTCGTCTGCATGAACAGGGCATGGAGCATCATGCGCTTTTTTATAATACAGATCATCACTGGCGCGCCACAACAGGACTGTGGGCCGCAAAAGAAGTTGCAGAGTATTTGGATATTATGTATGATATGGAATTGAATACGGAAGGATTAAATAGAGATAGGTTTAAAGAAATCGTTTATTCAAATGCCATGTTTGGAAGTGATGGCGCTACAGTTGGCCGCAGTATAGTTATGCCGGAGGACTTCTCCTATTATAGTCCGATCGGTGCGACAGCCTTTCAGCTTGTGAGTATAGATAAAGGAATAGATATAACGGGGAAGTTTGATCAAGCTTTATTGGACACAGATATGTTGCAGCGTTTTTCTGATCTTAATGGGGGATATGCCTATGAATGTCTGTGTTGGGGGAATCGTCCTTTATCCGAAATTAGAAATCTTAATATAAACAACAATACGAGGGTATTGATCATTAGTAATTCTTTTGCTTTGGCGTTAGCGCCTTATCTCGCATTGGTGTGCGAGGAGGTAGACCTTATCGATATACGTAAAGGAGAAGGATTGGGAAATTTTGACGGAAGTATATATGCTTATGTGCAGGAAGAAAAGCCGGATATTGTTCTAATGTTGTCAGATAAGCCGAGAGTTGGCGAATTGTATAATTGAAAAATGATCGGATGGAGAGAAAAAACGTGAAAAAGAGAACATTGTGGGGAACGGTGATCGTGACATACCGGTGCAATGCCAGGTGCAACATGTGTGATTGCTTTAAGGATCCTTCCAAGCCCAGTGAGGAGATCACGCTGGAGGAAATCCGCAAGCTGCCGGAAATGGCTTTCACGAATATCACGGGGGGAGAACCCTTTGTGCGGCAGGATATTCCGGATATCGTGCGGGAACTGTATAAAAAATCGGACCGCATTGTAATCTCCACGAACGGATATTTCACGGACCGGATCATCGCGCTATGCAAGGAATTTCCTAAAGTGGGGATCCGCATCAGCATTGAAGGACTGCAGGAGACCAATGATAAGATCCGCGGCATTCCGGACGGCTTCAACCGGGGGTATCGGACGTTGAAGACGCTGGTGGAGATGGGGCACCCGGATGTGGGGTTCGGGATGACGGTGCAGGACATGAACTGCGAGGACCTGGTCCCGCTCTACAACATCGCCAACGATATGGGGATGGAGTTCGCCACGGCCACACTGCATAATTCTTTTTATTTCCGCAAGACAGATAACAAAATCTATGATAAACTGAAGGTGGCGCAGAATTTTGAAAAGCTGATTAACGAGCTTTTGAAGAGCAGTTCCCCCAAAAAGTGGTTTCGGGCCTATTTTAATCACGGCCTGATCAACTACATTTACGGGAACAAACGGCTGCTGCCCTGCGATATGTCGAAAAATGCCTTTTTTATCGACCCGTTCTGTGATGTGATCCCCTGCAACGGTATGGCGCAGAAGGCGGTCATGGGAAATCTGCGCAGGCAGAACTGGGAGGAACTTTGGCATTCCGAACAGGCGCAGCAGGTGCGGGAGTGTACGAAGAAATGCGATCGCAACTGCTGGATGATCGGAAGCGCGTCCCCGGCCATGCACAAGTATATCTGGGTGCCGGGATGGTGGGTAGTAAAGCATAAGTTCCTAAAGGGTGGAAAGTACAGCCTGAAGGAGAATAAGTTTATTGAAGGGATCTGAGAAGCGTTTGGAAACGGATGAGGGGCGAGGATGAAGGAAAAGAACAAAGCCTTTCCTGAACCTATACTTATATGGGGAAAAATGCTGTCGTGTGAGGTTCATGTTATGTCCATTAATAAAACGTTGAAAAGGTGAAGTTGACAAAGCATATCATTAGGAATATTGAAACGCATGAAAAAACCGGTTATCATATATGTCTGACACAGATCGAGATAAGAGTTGGACTGGAGGAAGGATTATGCTGAAAAAGCTGAATTATATATTTTCTACGAAGGATAAGATCAAAATGTTGCCAATTCTTGCCAGTGTTATGCTTGGCAGTGTATTGGAACTGATGGGGGTGGCAGTCTTTTCACCTTTTGTAAATATCATCATGAATCCTGACAGCATTCAGCAGGAGCCGTATCTACGTTTTTTTTATGAAATCTTTTCTTTTAAATCATCGAATTTGTTTCTGGCTGCAATGGCAGGCGTGATCATGTTTATCTATATTTTCAAAAATATTTTTCTGGCACTGCAGAAGAACTGGATCTACAGATTTTCCTATGGGATACAGATGAAGCTGTCGATCCGTCTGTTAAAAACGTATATTCAGGAGCCGTATACATTTCACCTAAATAACAATGTTGCCGTATTGCAGCGAAGTCTGCTGGAGGATACGGATTTGTTCACGAAAGGGCTTATTCATGCCATGGAACTGGTCGCAGAGGTCACAGTCTGCATGACGATGGGCATGTTTCTGTTCAGCGTGAGTAAGTCGATTGCTCTCATCATCGTTGTTCTGCTGGCGATTAGCCTTGCGGTTTTCACCACAGTATCCAGAAGGTTTTCCAAAAGGCTTGGAAAGCAGTGCCAGACGTATAAAGGACGATTATTCCAATGGGTGAATCAGTCTCTAGGAGGGATTAAAGAACTGAAAATCCTGAACAGAGAAGATTTTTTTATTGAATCCTATCAGGAAAATTGTAAAAAATATGCGCGCGGCCTGCGGATCAGCCGTCTGATCGCGGTGTTGCCCCGGTATTTTGTGGAAGCGGTCTGTATGTCAGGACTTCTGCTGGCGATCATTCTTAAGATGTTTTGGGGACAGAGGGACGATATCACGTCGTTTATTCCTCAATTGGCGGTATTCGCGGTTTCTGCCTTTCGGCTTCTGCCTTCTGTAGGGAAGATTAATGAGCATGTCGCTGATATTTTATACGCGATGCCATCGCTGGAGCTGGTGTATCACGATCTGAAATCCATTGAAAAGGAACCGGAGGTGAAGCTCCGGGAGGAAATGGAATGGCGGCTTGAGAAAAAAATTTCCGTTCGGAATGTTTGTTATCATTATCCGAATTTTGAAGAAAGGGTGATCGATAATGCCAGCTTTGATATTCCGAAAGGAAAAATGGTGGCATTTATCGGAAGCTCCGGGGCGGGAAAGACAACAATTGTGGATATTATTCTGGGATTGCTGCAGCCACAGTACGGGAAAGTATATGCAGATGACCTGAATATTCATAAACATGCATATGTATGGCAGAAAAATATCGGATACATCCCGCAGACAATTTATTTGTCAGATGATACGATTCGGAATAACATAGCCTTTGGGATCGAACCGTCACGGATTGATGAAGAGGCAGTTACACGTGCGTTAAAGCGGGCTCAGCTTTTGGAGTTTGTGGAGAATCTTCCTGAGGGGCTGGATACAGAGGTTGGAGACCGGGGGGTTCGTTTGTCAGGGGGACAGCGTCAGCGCATTGGTATTGCGCGTGCTCTATATCACGATCCGGAGGTGTTGGTCTTGGACGAAGCGACCTCCGCGCTGGATAATGAAACAGAAACCGCAGTTATGGAAGCCGTGGACAATCTGCAGGGAAGCAAAACCATATTGATCATTGCGCATCGGCTGACTACGATCCGGAATGCGGATATCATTTATGAAGTGATCGATGGCAAAGTGATTGAAAAGGATAAGAAGGATGTATTTTCTGATCAATAAACAGGAGAAAAAGTACCGTTCAAAAAAGGGGAGGGTATTGTAAATGGGAATGCTGACAGCCAGAATGGCCAGAGTAAAGAAAAGGATCGAGTTTGCCTGTTATTGTTTTCCGCATGGAGATGATGATCGGTTTGTTAGGAATGTAAAAGAGATCGGAACAATTCCCGAGTTGGTAACGTTAGAGCGTTTGCCACAGGGAATAAGGTCGGGAGGATCTCTGATTTATCATATTTTTATGGAAGAGTCACGCTCCGGTTTTTTTGCGGATCATAACAGACTGCTCGCCTATTTGTATTTTGCGGATCAATATCAGTTGACGCCGGTGGTAGAATATACGGAAAAATTCTGTTATGCGGAAGAGAATGCTGTAAATGGGACAACAAATCCGTTTGAATATTATTTCCGTCAGCCGATGGGAATCGGTCTGGAAGCGTTGAAGGAAGAAGGATTGGCGGTCAGGAGCAGAAAAGAGAATACTTCGCTTGCCAATCAGTTGAATGATAAGATCGGCGGATATACCAGGTCGGAGAAATACATGAGAGAAATGGCGCGGATTTCTGCAAAATATATCCGTTTGCAGGATAGTGTAGGAAAATATATCTCATCGGAGATCAGCAATCTGATCAAAGGAAGAAAAGCTCTCGGGGTTCATGTGAGAGGAACTGATTTCAGAAGAAATTATAATGGTCATCCGATAGCGATCAAACCGGAGGAATATCTGGATGAGACCAGAAAAATAGTTGGGAACGGGTATGACAGCATTTTCCTGGCGACGGATGACAGCAGTGCTGTAGAATTGTTTCGGGAAGTGTTTGGGGACAAATTGCTTTATTATCCGGATGTTGTCCGTAGTGAAGGGGATGAGACTGTCATGAAAAGCGTGGTGAAGCGCGAAAACCATCATTATAAGTTGGGACTTGAGGTTTTGCGGGATATGTATACGCTGGCCGCCTGTGAAGGGCTGATTGCCGGTCTGTCCCAGGTGAGTTATGCGGCCAGGATCCAGAAAATGAGTGTGGGAAAGGAATGGCAGGATCTGCGGATACTGGATAAGGGGATTAATTATCATAGAGCAACAAATTGTTCTTGATGTAGGGGCATATAAGAATGAAAGATGTTCATGGTTTTGGGTGGGTTATGAATGATTTTAAGCGTGATAGATAAAAAGTTTTGGTGTTTTTGAGTTATTGGAAGAGATCTTTGATTGGAAGTATTAAGTTCTTAGTTATCGGGATTTTTGGAAACAGATAACACGCGATTGGAATGAGGCTTTTCTAAAAGGAGATGCCAAATTAGTATGAAAGAAAAAATCAAAGAAATATTAGCGGATATAGTTTACTGGTTATATGAAAGGAAAATTTTCAGAAACCATATTCATGTGATGAGTATGAATGAAACATTAGATGAAATACTAAATAATAATAAAAGTTTGGTCCGTTTTGGCGATAGTGATATTGTTATGATATACGGAAGAAAGACTATTGTACAGGAAAGAGCTCCGGAGCTTGGGAAGCGAATTGCTAAAATATTGGGTAATAAGCGGGAGAATCTCTTTGTATCTATACCGGATATTTTTGATGGGGTTTCTCAATATACGCCACATAGTCAAAGATTTTGGAAAAATCATTTGCTCGTATTTAGACATGTGTATAAAACATTTTGCAGATCAGATTATTTATATGGCAATTCTTTTTTATCCAGAATGTATTATAATTTTGCTGACAGAAGTAAATGTGAAGAATGGATCTTGAAATTTCGTAAAGTATGGGGGAACCGGGATCTGGTAATTGTAGAGGGTACAGGAACACATAACGGGGTTGGAAATGATTTGTTGGATAATGCCAAAAGTATTCAGAGGATCATATGTCCACCGCAAAACGCATGGAATGTATATGACCAAATACTGAAAGTATGTTTGGAATTTGAAAAAGAGAAGTTGTTTTTAGTATCTTTAGGGAGTACAGCGAAAGTTTTGACTGATGATTTGGTAAGAAATGGGTATCGGGTAATTGATATCGGTAATTTGGATATGGAATATGAATGGTTTTTGCGCAGGGCAGAGCAAAAAGAGAAGATCCCGAAGCATAGCGTGATTGGACGCGAAGCGAACGAAAAGGCTGGGTATTGGGAATATTTGAAACAGGTTTATTGCGAAGTTACACCTTCTGGAAAAATCATCAAATATTAAATTTATATTGAGAGAAAGACATCAAAAAAGATAAATTACATCTTTATCGCAAGAGATAAGGTTAAAGACATCGCTAATTTTGTTCATGGTTATTGTCAGTTGCATGCTGGAGTTAAGGGGCGTGGCAGTGTTCATCCCTTTTGTCAATGTGATCATGAATCCTGAAATGATCCAAAAAGAGTGGTACCTCCGTGCGCTGTATATTGCGTTCCCTTTTGGGTCGACGAATCAGTTCCCGGATTTTGTAGCGGGAGGAATCATTTTTATTATACTCAAAAATATCCTTTCTGGCCTTGCAAAAGAACCGGATCTATAGTTTTTCCTATGGGATCCAGATGAGAATATCCGTACGGCTTTTAAAAACGTATATTCAGGAACCTTATACGTTTCATCTGAACCATAATGTTGCGGTTCTTCAAAGAAGCTTGATCGAAGATACGGATTTGTTTACAAAAGGCCTTATTCATGTGATGGAATTGATTGTAGAAGCGGCGGTGTGTGTAACGATGGGGTCTATCCTGTTTAATGTGAGTCAATCCATCGCCGTAACGATCGTGGCGCTTCTTGTGATTAGCCTGGCTATCTTTACCGGCTTGTCCCGGTGTTTTTCCAAAGAACTTGGAAAGCAGTGTCAGATTTATAATGGAAAACTGCTCCAGTTGGTAAATCAATCTCTGGGCGGGATCAAAGAACTGAAGATTTTAAACAGAGAAAAATTTTTCATTGATGCATACTAAAATAATTTTAGAAAATATGTATGTGGTCTGTGGATCAGCCCTCTAATTGCGGTATTGCTTGCTATTTTATAGAAGCTGTTTATATTTCAGGTATGCCTGTTCGCCATGATTATCAAGATGTATTGGGGATAGCAGGAAGAGTTCACGACATTCGTTCTACAGTTGGCGACATTCGCGGTCGTTGCCTTCCGATTGCTCTCATTGGGTGAAAAAATTAACGAACATGTTGCGGACATCTTATATCCGCTTCCTTCTTTTGACTTGATCTATCAGGATCCGAAGGCGATTGAAGAGAAAGCGAAAATGAAAGTGAAGAAGGATATGGCTTGGAATTTCCAAAAGGAAATAATGGTGCAAAATGTATGTTTTCATTACCCTGATCTGGATGAGTAGGTACTGGATCAAATGTCCTTTAAAATTTCGAAGAGGAAAACGATAGCGCATATTGGGATCTCGGGAGCCGGTTAGACGACCTGTGGATATCTTGCTGGGACTGTTATAGCCGCAGTACGGAAAGGTGTATGCGGTCAATCTGAATATACATAGACATCCTTATGTATGGCAGAAACAGGGTGCCTATATTTTGAAGAAGATTTATCTGTGTGATAATATGATCAGAAATAATGTTGCTTTTGGTGTTATGGCTGAAGAGAATGAAGAAGAATCTCCGGAAGTGCCGGTATTGGATGAAGTGATATCCGCATTGGATAATGAAACGGAGGCGGTGGTAATAGAAGCCGTAGATAACCTGCAAGGGACGAAGATGATCCTGATCATTGCCCATCGATTGACAACGATCCCAAATGCGGATATCATTTATGAAGTAGTCGGTGGGAAAGTAGTGAAAAGGCTAAAAGAGAGCGTGTTTCCCAAAACGGAGCAGCCAGTGGGGACAAGATCGTAATAAAGGAAGAAGCATTGGATATGAAAATTGTTTTTGTAGTTCCAGATATGGCCGGAGGAGGAACAGAGCGTGTGATTTCTCTTTTGGCAAATGAATTTGTCAGGCAGGGAATTTCGACGGCGATCCTATCGTTCGCGGGGTCACAGCAGGCATATCAGTTAGATCCCCGGGTGGAGACAGTCAGCGCGGGAGAGGTCTCCGAAGGGAGTATGGCGGTGCGCATAAAGCGGCTGGCAAATATGCGTGCTTATTTTAAAAAGAATGAGGATTATCGTATTTTTTCGTTCAGTACCTATGGGACGGGTTTTGTGGTACTGTCCACGTTGTTTATGAAACGGGATATGGTGGTATCGGAACGGATCGATCCGGAAAGCTGTGATCATAAGCTGTATCGGAATTTTTTCTATCTTTTTGCGAGACGTCTGGTTTGCCAGACGCAGGATTGTGTGGAGTGTTTTCCAAAAATATTGCAGAAAAAGGCAGTTGTGATCGGAAATCCGGTGAGCCCTGATATTCCCCCCCGGTTTGAGGGAGAGCGGAAAAAGCGGATTGTTACTGCGGGGCGTTTGGAACCTCAGAAAAATCATCATCTGCTGATTGAGGCCTTTGCTGCCTTTTCCAGGGAACATCCTGACTATACGCTGGATATTTATGGGAAGGGATATCTGGAAGAGGAATTAAAGCAGGACGCAGGACAGCGCGGAATCGCCGATAAGGTGATCTTCCATGGATTCTGTGAAAACATGCGGGAGGAGATCCGTGACAGCGCTATGTTTGTTTTGTCTTCGGATTATGAAGGCCTGTCCAATTCTCTGTTGGAAGCAATGGCTATGGGACTCCCCGTGATCTCCACGGATTGTCCGATCGGTGGAAGCAGGGTATGTATTCAGAATGATAGGAATGGATTATTAGTGCCGATGCGGGATGTGTCCGCTTTATGTGCGGCAATGTCTAAAATAGCAGAAAATTCGAAATATTCACAAAATATATCAAAAAATGCAGAAAAAATAAGAAATCAATATAAAATATCAGAAATTGCAAGGAAATATATAGAATTATAGAAAATAATCAGATAAAATATTCTTTAATGAGGTGAAAAATTAAAGATAATATCAAAGGGGGAAGACTATGTTTTAGATCTAATAGTGAAAAAGAAAGTCATATTATATAGTCAGGATAATCTCCAGGGGATAGCTTGAATAAAAAGGAGAAGATGTTTGACAACAGTAAAACATCGAACGAAAAATGAAAGTATTATACATGTCCCACCGCTATCATACCAATCAGAATACGATCATGAAGGGCTGGAAGGAAAACGGCCACGAGGTCTGCTTTATCAGTCAATATGCCGGTAAGATCGAAGACTACACATATGTAAAACCCATCGTTCTGGGATACGGGGCGCTGTTCCGCGTCTTGGACTGGGTATATGTCAATGTATTGTTTCGGCGCAGGCCCTTTGCGATGGACATGCGCCTGAAATGCGGCTGGCCTCCGGTGCGGAAAATGGCGAAGATCATCCGGGATTTTTCGCCGGATGTGGCGATTATCCGGGAGCGCTCCGTCTATACCATCTGCATGACGGCCATCTGTCGGCATTATCATATCCCGACGATCCTCTATAATCTGAGCCCGGTCTGGGATGTCCGATTTAAGGATGATCTCGCGCATCGGATCGTGCGCAGGCTGACGCCGCAGTATCGGATGACACCCACGGACATCGTGGGGACAAGCTATGAGGGAAAAATAAAGGATGAGAAAAGCTACTGGGCGCCTTTTCTCATGGAACCGCAGCGTTCGCCCGAGGAACGGACTTATTTTAAAAACGGAAGGATCAATGTCTTTTGCATCGGAAAATATCAGGAGCGTAAAAATCTGTGGATGATGGTCCATGCGGTGGAGGCGCTTTCCGCGAAATATCCGCTGCATCTGGTGATCGCGGGGGAACTGTCAAACCGTTTTCATCAGGAGTATTATGATAAGATAACAGGCTATGTAAAGGAGCACGGCCTGTCGGATCAGGTGACATTTTACACAAATCTGAACAAGGTCAGAGTGATGGAAGAGTACGCCAACGCGGATCTGTATGTGATTCCCAGCACGGGTGAACCGATCTCCATTACGGTGATTGAAGGGATGGCCTTTTCCATTCCGGTGATCAGCGGCAGTGATAACGGGAGTGCCAATTATATCCTTGAAGGGAAGACGGGATATGTGTTTCGGGACTGTGACCAGCAGGATCTGGAGGATAAAATAGAAAAGATCATTCAGGATAAGGAGAGGCTGTTGAAAATGGGAAAAGCGGCCTATGAGCATGTGAAAGAGAACTTCCAGTTTGATCGGTATTACGGCGTGGTGCAGACGATCCTGAAGGAGCAGGGAGTCGTGGATCCTTCGTAAGAAACGCCTATTTTTGCGTAATTTAAATTTATGGACATAAATTATCTGACAATAATAACGACAACATATAATAGATCTGAATATTTGCCGAAATTATATGAAAGCTTAAAACGGCAGTCAGATCCTCATTTCCGTTGGCTTCTGGTGGACGACGGAAGCCGGGACGATACGGCCCTTCTGGCGGAACAGTGGCAGCGGGAAGGTGTGCTTGACTTTCGTTATTTATATAAAGAAAACGGAGGAAAACATACCGCATTGAATCTCGGCATCTCGCAGATCGACACGGAACTCACGTTCATCGTGGACAGTGACGACTGGCTGCCGGAAAACGCGGTGGAGCGCATTTTATATTATCATGAGAAGTATCGGAATCAGGAAGGTCTGTGCGGATACAGCTTTTTGCGGTTCTATCCGGATGGAACGGTGAATACGGCGCGGTTTCCGGAGGAGGAGAAGATCGGTACTTATGTGGGTGTGCGGATCAATGGCGGCATTGGCGGCGATAAGGCGGAAGTGTTCCGCACGGATATTTTAAAACGGTATCCGTTCCCGGTATTCGGGCAGGAACGGTTTTTGCCAGAGGATCTGGTATGGGTGAAAATGTCGGGCCCTTATCGGATGGTACACATCAATGAATGCGTTTACATCAGCGATTATCTGGATGGGGGATTGACAAAATCCGGACGGAGGATGAAAATGAGATCGCCGCTGGGGATGATGGCGCGCTCGGCGGTTTATTTGAAGGATCCGACGGTGAACATCAGGACGAAGTGCAAAATGATGTTGCTGTATCAGATTTATGGCAGGTGTGCTGGGATCTCATTAAAAAAACTGCGGGGGACTGTACGAATGGATTGGCTTTATCAGTTATGTCGGTTCCCGGCGTGGATATTGTATGAAGAGTGGAGGAGAAAGTATGAGCAAAGGAACGTGTTATAAACGTTTAAAACGTATAGTGAAAAGGGTATTCTCCGAAGAGGCGATGTTTCTGACTCTTGTAAGCGTATTGAGTGTTTTGCTTGTGTTTTCTCCATATATACAAAAGGATCTTGTGGTTGGTTCCGATGATACTTTTCATCTTATACGGATAGAAACTCTGGCACTTGCACTTGGACGCGGAGAATTCCCGGTTAAACTGCACGCTGATCTGTGTTATGGTTTCGGATATGGGGTTGGTTTTTTTTATCCGAACTGTTTCCTTTATATTCCGGCTGTGTTGATAAATCTCGGTTTGTCGTTAGAGGTGGCATATAAGTTATTTGCGGGCGTGTTGCAGATAGGCATTTATATGGGCATGTTTCTTGCAGTATTCCGCTTGACGAAAAATAAGTATGCCGCACTCATATCAGCTGTTCTGTATCTGTTTTCCGTGGAAACATTGAGGAGCTTTTATATGAACTTTACGATGGGACGTTCGGCCGCCATGGTTTTTCTCCCGTTCGCCGTTGTAGGAATTTATCGGATCGTTCATGATGATAGAGATGAGCTTTTGTTTTCCCTTGGCTTTACGGGATTGGTTTATTCTCATGTGCTGACCACTGTACTGGCGGTGGTGATTTGTGCGCTGATCGCGCTGGTGTATATAAAGCAATGGATCGGGAGCCTGAGCAAGTGGAAAAAGATACTGCGATCGATAGTCGTGGTGTTGATCCTGACAGCGGCATTTTGGGTTCCCATGTTGGAACAGTGGACGGCGCAGGTTTATCGCGCATCTCAGCCCTGGACCTTTGTGGATCAAAATGTCATGCTGATATATGATCTGCTAAATTTTTCCGGAATTGGGCTGCCTTTGTTAGCCATCTCTCTATTTCTCGGATTTTGGATGATCGGGCATCCCCAGCCCAACACAGTAAAAGTTTTTTATTTCTTGGGAGTGGGATTTATGATGCTGACGACGGTATCCCCGTTTTGGCATTTAACGCGGGGTCTATTTAGATTTCTTCAGTTTCCGTCGCGGCTTTTGGTTATTTCGACAGTCATGCTGATCCTGGCGGTTGCAGTTTGGTTCAGCCGGTTTTCGTTCACCGCAGACAGATGGCAGATCATTGTCAGTATGTTATTGATTGTGAATTTGTATTTTGCGACGGAGTATCTCAACGACAAGGTACACGATCAGGAGGATTTTGGATATCGTGTTCTTCATGAAGAGATAGCCGGGCTGGGGGCGGGGGAGGAATATCTGCCTATACAGACGACGAGAGATGATCTAGTCAATCCGGATATTGCATATGATGACGAAGGGAATCCGGTTAAGGGTGTTCATAGAGATGGAAGGTTTTTTTTGACAGCGGCTGAAAAGTCAGCATGGTATGATATCCCTCTCGTCTGGTATAAAGGGTATGCGGCCCAGGCTGCGGATCTGGAACTCGAAATTGAAAAGAATGAGGGGAATGGACTTTTGCGCGTGATCCTGCCGGAGAATGATCTGGCTGCGGGAACGGAGATTGTTGTCTGGTATAAGGGGACAATACTTCAGGAGATTGCCTATTGTGTAACTTGGGGGGGGCAGTTGTGCTGATAATATATGGTGTGTTTGGGAGATTAAGAGGAAAAAGAGCTGTGCCGGTTGAGAGTATATGAGTGATGAGCATGTCGGAATGACGGCGCTGCAGTGAGGGAAAGAAATGAGAGTAAAAAGAATAATTCAAAAGATGGATAACAAGAAAATAGCAGTCGCGGCGGCGACCCTTTTTGTTCTCAGCATGCTGCCGATTTGGTATTTGGCCAGATATGCCAGACCCAGTGGGGATGATTACGGGTACAGCTATCTGACCCATGCAGCCTGGTTGGACACGCATTCTTTGACCGCCGTTTTTCGGGCAGGCGTGCAGACGGTGAAGCATTATTACAATACCTGGAATGGAGACTGGTTTACTACTTTTTTATTTTCTTTGATGCCGGAAGTGTTTGTCCCGTGGTCCTTTTGGATCGTTCCACTGGTCATGACCGGTGTGTTGATCGCGGCGACAAGTCGTTTTCTGTATGAGGTCTGTGTAAAAATATTCGGAATGGAGAGGGCTGATTTTGTCATTTTTGACTCGATCGTTCTGTTCGCCAGTTTTCAGTATATTCCCAGCACGGCAATCGGTATGTATTGGTATGTGGGTGCTGTGCATTATATCATTCCTCATGCGGCGGCTCTGTTGGCGTTGGTGGCAGCATGGCGTTTTTTTAAAGAGGGTGGGATAAAATGGATGATATTAGCCTGTCTCTGTTGCTTTATGGTGGGAGGCGGGAGTTATTTCTCTTCTTTGATCATCCTTATGCTGTACACCGTGCTGATCGTGTTTGCTGAGCGCAGGCAGAAAAGGACGGTGTGGTTATTGTTGCCGCTGATGATCTGTATGGTTGGATTTATCATTCAATGCAAGTCGCCGGGAAATGTGGTGCGTGGGGGAAGCAGATTTGGTTTTCATGCAGATGCTGTGGTGACGACGATTTTGCAGTCTCTTTGGCAGGGAGTTGTATTGATCGGTGTATGGATAAAAGAGAAGACTTTTGTTTTTCTTTTACTGTTTCTGATCGTGGTGTTTGGGTGGGAAGCGCTTTTACGGAGTAAAAGTTCTTTTCGATACCCGCTTCCGATCTTATTCGTGGTTATTATGTATGGTTGCTACAGTTCACAGCTCGCGCCGGAAATTTATTCTGCAGTTGATGTATCCTTGGGGCCGAAAACGATGCAGTATCTCACTTTTTTGTTGGCGGCAGCAGTATCCGTTTTTTATGTGGAAGGCTGGTTGATCCATAAATTACGTGACAGAGGAGCTAAATTCTGGATAAAACCGGAAAAATGGAGGATGTGGATCCTGTTCCCGGCCATTCTTCTTTGCCTTATCGTCACTGCCCTGAACCTGCACTGGATTGGTGCCAGTGTGGATAGGCGGGCTTGTGAATATGTAATCAGCGGACAGGCGGAAGATTTCAAGGAGCAGATCGCATCTCAGATGGAGATATTGCTGGACGATTCAGTTCGGGAGGCATGTTTGGTACCGATCAATGACGAACAGGGACCGTTGATGCATATGCCGGTAACGGCGGACGAAAATGCGTTTACGAACTGGGCAGTAAAATGTTTTTACCGGAAAGATAAGGTTGTGATGATCACGGAATAAGAGGGAAATGGATATATGAAAAGGGGTGCCGTTCTTGTCAGAGATTTGTATATATTGGGGATTGTCGGTTTCATTATGATATTGATTTGCTTGCTGCGCATGGCATCTCCTGTCAAAAAGTGGAATTTCGAGGCAGAGGAGCTATGCCTGAATGGGGATGGTCTTTTCTTTGAATCTGGTATGGTGGATGGAAATGTCCCGGAATGGTATGTGGACAAGGTATGGATAATCGATAGAGCTAATTTAAAATAGCAGTGCCCTCATTTCCCGGTTGAAAAATTCCCCAAAATATGTTACACTATAGCAAATCAGTCAGGAGGACATATTCTAAATGCGCACTTATCTCGTAACCGGCGGCGCCGGTTTCATCGGCTCCAATTACATCCATTACATGTTCCGCAAATACGGCGATGCCATCCGCATTATCAATGTGGATGCGCTGACCTATGCGGGCAACCTGGAGAACTTAAAGGATGTGGAGGACCGATCCAATTATATATTTATCAGGGCAAATATATGCGATAAAGAAGCGATATCGAAAATTTTTGCAGAAAATGACATTGACCGCGTCGTGCATTTCGCGGCAGAGAGCCATGTGGACCGCAGCATCAAAGATCCTGAGGTGTTCGTACAGACCAATGTGCTGGGGACGGCGGTGATGCTCAACTGCGCGAAGGCGGCCTGGGAGCTGCCGGACGGCACATTTAAAGAAGGAAAAAAATTCCTGCATGTCTCCACGGATGAGGTCTACGGTTCGCTGGAGGAGGACGGCGGATATTTTTATGAGACGACGCCCTATGCGCCGCACAGCCCTTATTCCGCCAGCAAGGCCGGTTCGGACATGCTGGTGAAGGCCTACATGGACACCTATCATTTTCCGGCCAATATCACCAACTGTTCCAACAACTACGGCCCCTATCAGTTCCCGGAGAAGCTGATCCCGCTGATCATCAACAATGCGCTGCACGGCAGAAAGCTGCCGGTATACGGCGACGGGAAAAATGTCAGAGACTGGCTGTTCGTGGAGGACCACGCCAAGGCCATCGATATGGTGCAGGAGCAGGGGCGGCTGTTTGAAACCTACAATGTGGGCGGCCACAATGAAAAGCAGAATATCGAGATCATTCACATCATCCTGGAGACGCTGCAGGAGATGCTGCCGGATTCCGATCCCAGGAAGGTCCTGGTCAGCGAGGATCTGATCACATATGTGGAGGACCGCAAGGGGCACGACCGGCGCTATGCCATTGCGCCCGACAAGATCAAGGCGGAGATTGGCTGGTATCCGGAGACCATGTTCAGAGAGGGTATCAAAAAGACCATCGCCTGGTATTTTGAACATGAGGAGTGGATGGCCAATGTGACCAGCGGTGATTATCAGAAGTATTATGAGGAAATGTACAAAACGGAGAAATAAACATACGGCATCGGACGCGCCCGGATGCCGCGGCAGGAAGACCAAAGAAATATCGAACTGCCGTACTTAAAATCCGATAATTTTGATGATAAGGAGCAAAACTGCAAATGAAAGGCATTATTCTGGCGGGCGGATCCGGCACCAGGCTCTATCCGCTGACCAAAGCGATTTCCAAACAGATCATGCCGGTGTATGACAAGCCCATGATTTACTATCCGCTGTCCACGCTGATGCTGGCCGGGATCCGGGAGATCCTGATCATTTCCACCCCCAGGGATCTGCCGGTGTTTGAGGATCTGTTCGGCACAGGAGAACAGCTGGGGTTGTCCATGTCCTACGCTGTGCAGGAGTATCCCCGCGGGCTTGCGGACGCGTTCATCATCGGGGCAGATTTTATCGGAACGGACAACGTGGCGCTGGTGCTGGGCGACAATATTTTTTATGGGCAGAGCTTTTCCAGAGTGCTGAAGCAGGCGGCTCAGCGGGAAAAGGGCGCTACGATCTTCGGCTATTTTGTGAGGGATCCGAGAGAATACGGCGTGGTGGAGTTTGACGAGAACGGCAGGGCCCTTTCCATCGAAGAAAAGCCGGAACATCCGAAGAGCAATTATGCGGTGCCGGGCCTGTATTTTTATGACAATGATGTGGTGGAGATCGCCCGCGGTGTGAAGCCGTCGGCCAGGGGTGAGATCGAGATCACGTCCGTCAACAATGAATATCTGCGGCGCGGCACGCTGATGGTGGAGACGCTGGGCCGCGGCTTTGCGTGGCTGGATACGGGCAATCACGACGCGCTGCTGGACGCGGCGGATTTCGTGGCGGCGGTGCAGAAGCGGCAGGGGATGTACATTTCCTGCATCGAGGAGATTGCGTTCCGCCGCGGGTTCATCAGCCGGGAGCAGCTTTTGAAGCTGGCGGAGCCGCTGATGAAGACCAATTACGGGAAATATCTGGTGGAAGTGGCCAACGGGCTGTGAATGCGCCCGCTGCGGCAAAGGCGAACATATTTTACCTGTCCGGGTGAAATGATACATATTAAAAGACAGACGGAGAAAGAGGTTCAGAGAATGGGCAAATTAACAGTGGAAACCTGTCATATCGAAGGCCTGAAGGTGATCACCCCGCAGGTGCACGGCGACGCCCGCGGCTATTTTATGGAGACCTACCAGTATAACGATTTTAAAGAGGCGGGGATCGATCAGGTATTCGTGCAGGACAACCAGTCCGCTTCGAAGAAGGGCGTGCTGCGGGGGCTGCATTTTCAGATCAATTATCCGCAGGACAAGCTGGTGCGGGTGCTGCGGGGCGAGGTTTATGATGTGGCCGTGGATCTGCGCAAAGGCTCCCCGACCTTCGGACAGTGGTACGGTGTGCTGCTTTCCGAGGAGAATAAAAGACAGTTTTTTGTCCCTAAGAATTTTGCCCACGGATTTCTGGTACTTTCCGATTATGCGGAATTCGCTTATAAATGTTCGGATTTTTACCACCCCAACGATGAGGGCGGGCTGGCCTGGAACGATCCCGATATCGGCGTAAAATGGCCCATCCCGGAGGGAATGGAGCTGATCCAGTCCGAGAAGGATCAGCACTGGGGCGGCATCCGGGAATATATGGAAAAACTCCTATGAAAAAGAAAATCAGTAAAAAAGCAGGGATCACCGTCTTTACCGCATTGATGGTGATCCTTGCCGCGGTCATTCTCATTTATCATAATCCGCTGGCGGATCCGCGGGATGAGATCCTGAAAAAATCCATCGCCTGCGTGTTGATCGCGGCGGCCGTCGCGGCGTTCATCATTTTATACGACAAGATCACGGTGCTGCCCTGGGAGCTGTATCAGAACCGGCGGCTGATCTGGAAGCTGGCGAAAAGCGACTTCAAAAAACGTTATGCCGGTTCCTATATGGGCGCGTTCTGGGCGCTGGTACAGCCGGTGGTGACGGTGGCGCTCTATTATGTGGTGTTCGATGTGATCTTCCAGGACCGGCAGCGGCTGGCCTCCGGCGGCGTGATGGATGTTCCGTTTGTGCCGTTTCTGGTGGCCGGGCTGGTGCCCTGGTTTTATTTTTCCGAGGCGCTGACCAGCGCCATGATGGCGCTCCTGGAGTACAATTATCTGGTGAAAAAGGTGGTCTTCAAGATCAGCGTTCTGCCGATCATCAAGATCATCGCGGCTACCTTCATTCACGCCTTTTTCGTGTGCGTCGCGCTGATCATCGCCTGCATTTACGGATATTATCCCAGCCTGTACACGCTGCAGGTGTTCTATTACAGCGCCTGTATGTTCATTTTCGTGCTGGCCATCAGCTACACCACCTGCTCCGTGGTGATCTTTTTCCGGGACCTGCAGTCCATTGTCAATATTTTCCTCCAGGTGGGCATGTGGGCGACACCGATTCTCTGGAACATCGACCGGTTCGATACAAAGGTCCAGATGTTTCTGAAGATCAATCCGCTGGTCTATATCGTGGAGGGCTACCGCAGCGCGATCTACGGGCGGAAGTGGTTCTGGGAGGATTTTTATTCCACGGTCTATTTTTGGGTCATCACGGTGGTGCTGTTCATCATCGGTGCGGTGATCTTCAAGCGGCTGAAGGTGCATTTTGCAGATATCATGTGATGGTGTTATTCTGAATCCGGCATCTGCTGTCAGGATGATCCGGGGATAGTTCAGGGATTGGAAGAACAAAAGGATGGTTTATGGAACACACTCAACTCGCCATTCATGTAGAAGGCCTAAACAAGATCTATAAGCTTTACAACCGCAACCGCGACCGCCTGATCGAATCGCTGGGCCTGTCCCGCCGCCCCCGCTCCACGCAGTTTTACGCCCTGCGGGACGTGGATTTGGATATTTACAAGGGAGAGACTGTGGGCATCATCGGCACCAACGGCTCCGGCAAGTCCACGATCTTAAAGATCATCACCGGCGTGCTGCACGAGACGTCCGGCACGGTGGAGGTCAACGGCAGGATCTCCGCGCTCCTGGAGCTGGGCGCCGGCTTCAACATGGAATACAACGGCATTGAAAATATATACCTCAACGGCACCATGATCGGGTTCTCCGAGAAGGAGATCGACGCGAAGCTCCAGGATATCCTGGACTTTGCGGACATCGGGGATTATGTATATCAGCCGGTAAAGACCTATTCCAGCGGCATGTTCGTGCGGCTGGCCTTTGCGGTGGCCATCAACATCGATCCCGAGATCCTCATCGTGGATGAGGCGCTGTCCGTGGGCGATGTGTTCTTCCAGGCCAAATG
>CANQTI010000004.1 GCA_947626725.1 uncultured Eisenbergiella sp. | reverse complement strand
AACATCAACGAGGTCTTCGAGAACTACATGAAGCAGATCTCCTTCGGTAAGTACAAAGGGACCGCGGAAGAGATCGTCGCCGAGTTCCAGAGCGCTCTGGAAGCCGCCGGCATCAACGAAGTGACCGAGGAGCTGCAGAGACAGTTCGACGAGCTGTACAAATAAGCATTGAAAAGCGCAGTCTGCGTTTGGAAATGACCGGGAACGGAGGGAAACACGCTTTGCGGTTTCCTGCCGGCCCGAATGAAAATGGGGCGGGGACGCAGGTTCCCGCTCCTTTTGACTCACTTTGCGGAGGGCTTTCAAACCGTGTTTCCCGGGTTCAGACGAAGGGATGGGCGGCCTGGGATCCCCTCCGGGGCATGCTTGAGGAATTGCCGGATGTATTACGAAATCAATGGGAATGTCCTGCCGCAGGTGCGGCTGGTGGACCGGGCGGTACTGGAGCCGCCTTATGTGCACAGGAGAAGAAAAACGGACGAATTTATCCTGTATGTGATGCGTGCGGGCACGCTCTATCTGCGGGAAAACGGAAAGGAATATGAGCTGGGTGCCGGGGATACGATCCTGTTGGACCCGGAATATGTCCATGAGGGTACGCAGGCCTCGAACTGCGAGTATTATTATGTCCACTTCCGACATCCGCAGATCCGGCGCAGAAGAGAGGACGCTGCCTTCTGGCAGCGCTGCCTCAAATACCGAAGCGTCTGCCTGCAGGAGGATAACGGGTCCTGGCGGCGATATCAGGATTCCTGGCTCCGGTTTCCCAAAACGGCCAGTCTGCAGAACGGCAAACGGTATCTGAAGGTGGCGAACCTTCTGGAAAGCGCCATGGAACACAACTGCAACCAGATGGAAAATTACAAGGTGTCCTGTGCCTGCCGGATTATGGAAGCGCTGGTGGAGATCGAACGGGAATCCGTGTCCCGCAACACGATGCCGCAGGCGATGGGCGTTCCGGATTCCTATAAGAAGGTGCACGAGCTGCTGAATTATCTGAATGCCCATTACCGGGAACCCATCAGCAGCAGCACGATCGAGGAGCAATTCTCCTGCAACTTCGATTATCTGAACCGGGTTTTCAAAAAAGTGGTGGGCAAGACGATCTTCGTCTGTCTCGCCGATATCCGCATTCACCACGCCAGAGAGCTTCTGGGGACCACTTCGATGAAGGTCTCCGCCGTGGGCTATCGGGTGGGCTTCGAGGACGAGAGCTATTTCAGCAAGGTCTTCAAGAAGCATACGGGCATGTCGCCTGTTCAGTACGAGAAGCTCATCCTGCAAGGGGACTCCAATCAGAGAAAGCCAGGCTGAAGGGCCCAGACGCCGCCGGACAGAACCGCCCCTCGCGTCAGGAACCGTCGGCTGCCCCGCGCCCGGCCGGCGTCTGTTCCTTTTCCGGACACGCTCTCGCTCGGAGAAAAGCGCAGTGGTCCTAGGTTCAGCTTCGTCCTGACGGACTCGCTTTACCAAGGACCAGCGCTTTTCTAACGGTCCGGGAAAATGGAACAGACGCCGGCCGGGCGCGGGGCAGCCGACGGTTCCTGACGCGAGGGGCGGTTCTGTCCGGCTGTGTCTGGGGGCTTCAGCCTTCGCTCACTGTTTTCGTCATCCACTTGCGGGAGCGCCAGCGCAGGAAGTAGGCTGTGCCGCGGAAGAATTCGTCCATGGCGAAGGCGATCCAGCAGCCGGGAAGGCCCCAGCCCAGGCGGATTCCTAAGAACCAGGAGAAAAAGACGCTCATGATCCAGCAGGAGGTCATGGCCACGCCCATGGGATAGAGAACGTCGCCGGCGCCTTTCAGAGAGTTTTCCTCGATGTGGTTGAAACCTCTGCCGATCTCCACCAGGATATCGATCCCCATCAGCGCGCGCCCCATGGAGAGGATCTGCGGATCGTCCGTGAAAAGGGAGAGCAGAGGCCCCGCAAACAGGAAGACCAGGGAGGAGAGCAGAACGTTGGCGGTGATGGTGAGCTTCAGGTTCTGGAGGTTCAGACGGTAGGCCCGTTCGTATTCCCCGGCCCCGGAGAGCCACCCGACGAAAAGGGAAGTGGACATGCCGAGGCTCAGGCCGAACACATAGACGTAGAAAACGATATTGGAGACGTAGATTTTGGTGGAAATCGCCGCCGTCCCCAGGATCGCGATGACGGAAGTGGTCACCACCTGGGAAACGTTATAGGATACCGTGCTGATGCCGCCGGGAACGCCGACCTTCAGGATCGTTCGGATGGTCCGAAGATCGCGCAGCTTTTTTCGGCGCAGAGAAAGTCCCAGGGAGGCCCTGCGCAGAAGGATGACGCTCAGGATGAGCCCCAGCCCGTCGCTGACCACATAGCAGACGGCGATGCCGGAGACGCCGGAAATGGGGAGCTCGATGGGGCGGAAAATGACGAGATAGTCAAAAAAGGCCACCAGCACGTTGCGGGTCAGGGAAACGCATACCGCCACGCGGGGTTTCCCATAGCTGCGCAGGATGCCGGAGATGCTGGAAATGACCGCCGAGAAAAAGGAAAATCGGATCACCGTTTTGAAATAGGTGACCGCATATTGAAGGACCTGATCCTCCAGGTGCATCAGGGAAAGAAGCGGTTTGGAAAAGGCGGACAGGAGAGCGCCGATCAGGAGGCTCAGACCGCCGCAGAAAACGAGTGAGGAAAAGGCCGCGTTGGAGGCGGCTTCCCGTCTGCCGGCGCCCAGGTTGTGGTTGATCACGATGGAGGCGCCGGAGCCGATGACCGTATAGAGCGTCAGAATCATGGATGTGACCTGGGTGGCCGCGCCGACCGCCGCCACCGCTTCATCGGAATAGCGGGAGAGCATCAGGGTGTTGATGGTGCCCATGGTGTTCAGCAGGAACATTTCGATGAAAAACGGGATGAATATTTTGGGAAGCGTCATGATCCCGTTGGGCGTCTCAAAGGACGCCAATGCCCTGTCATAGGTGAAAAAGCTTCGGACCCGTTCTGCAGCGGATTCATGGATGTCGGACGATTGTTTGATTGTCATTTTTCTGCCTTCTTTTCAGATCGGTCAGAATATGCCGTGCGCCGTACAGAACCGGCGTACGGCATATTTTGCGCGGTGAAGCGTGCAAAGCGTGGGCCGTTCGGATTCAGAACGTGGGCCGTTCAGATTCAGGACGTGAGCGGTTCAGATTCAGAGCGTGAGCAGGGCAGGCTTCAGAGTTTCGCCGGTAACGGTCACGGTGAGAGCCGTTTCCGGGTCCGTGGGCGCGGCGTAGATCAAAAGCTGTCCCCGGTACGCCCGGCGGCTGTGAGAACCGTAGTCCGTGACATCGGCCAGGTCGCCGTTTTCCAGCCCCAGCAGCTTTCCGCCGCAGACATTCACATGCAGCAGCGTGCTGTCGGAATAGACGCGGTTTCCTGCGCAGTCCTGGAGCTCGGCCTCGATCTGGCAGATCCCGTCCTTTGCCGCATGGTCGGCATCGAAGCAGGAAAGCCGTATCTGGCAGGCACAGCCGGTGGTGGTCAGCGTATCGCGCAGAAAACGGCCCGGCATGCGGGAGTCGGAACCCACGGCGGACTGCAGGCCGGAGCCAGCGGGACCCGCGCCGGAACCCATGGCGGACTGCAGGCCGGAGCCAGCGCGATACGCGCCGGAACCCACGGCGGTCTGCGGGCCGGAAGCGGCGCTTGCGCCGGATCTTCCGGCGGACTGTGAGCCGGACGGCGCACAGATACCGCTTTCCGCTTCATCCGGAATCCATGCCCTCGCTTCCAGCGTGCCGGGAGCAAAGGGAACTGTCAGACTGATGCAGTCCTTATTTTCCTCCTTCCGGAAGGAACCAAGCGATTCGCCGTTCAGGAAAAAAGCGACTTCCGAAAGATTCGTATAACATTTGACCAGAACAGCCTCGCCCGCCGGATAGTTCCAGATTTCGGAAACACGGGCGAATTCCCCCTGCGGCGCATCGGCCAGGATTGTGGCAAGATGCAGCATGGGCGTATCGGACCAGAAGCTCTGGCGGCGATAATAGACCGGTTTTTCAAACCCGGCCAGCGTCAGAAGTCCGGCCCCGGAGCCGTGGATGGGCCAGCCGTGAGCCTCGCCCAGATAATCGATCCCGGTCCAGAGAAACTGTCCGGAGATATACGGATTGTCCGTGACCGCCTTCCATGCGGCCAGGGTGTGTCCGTTTTCACTTCCGAGAATAGCCTTTTCGGGGAATCTCTTATGGCTTTCTTCGTAGAGCTGTTCTTTATAATTGTACCCCACCACATCCAGCGGGTCCAAAAATCCAAGACGGGAGGAAAGCTCCGGAAAAGCGGCGGCCAGCGTGACAGGGCGGGTGGGATCGTTTTCCCTGGCGATGGCGGCCAGACGGGAGGACAGAACGGCGAGACGCTCCGCGTTGGGGCGGTCCGGGTTGTACTGCCGTTCCTGCATGGGTTTATTGGCGTCGTTATTGCCCGTCATGGCGGAGAAGGAAGGATGGCAGTAGGGATCGTTGGGATAGTCGATCTCATTGCCGATGCTCCATAAGAGGATGCAGGGATGATTCCGGTCGCGCCGGATCATATCGGAAAGGTCCTGCCTGTGCCACTGCGGGAAATCCGCAAAATAGCCCTGGTTGCGGGGCGGATAGACATTGTGACCCTGCCACCATTTGTTCTTGGGTCCCTCCCATTCGTCAAAGGCTTCGTCCATGACCAGAAAGCCCATTTCATCGCACAGGTCGTAGAGCTCCGGCATGTGGGGATTGTGGCTCATCCGGATCGCATTGCAGCCCATAGCCTTCAGCTTGGTAAGTCTTCTGCGCCAGACAGCGGGCAGGACGGCAGCACCAAGGCAGCCAGCATCGTGATGGACGCAGACGCCCTTTAGCAGTGTGGATTTTCCGTTGAGGAACAGGCCCAGGTCCGGATCAAAAGAGAAGCTGCGGATGCCCACGCGCCGCACATCGGCGACGGATTCCGCCGCTGTCCCATCCGGAAGCGCATAGGAAACCAGCGTCTGCAGGGTGTAAAGCGACGGCGTTTCACAGGACCAGAGGGCGGGAGAGGACAGTTCCATCCGGTTTTCGATCCGGAGAATCTGTTCCTCTTCCAGGGAGGCGGTTTCGCAGGCGTCTGCGGCGGGGGTTCCGTCCGGAGAGAGCAGGCGATTGGTGACTGTGATTTGCGCTTTCTGTCCGCTCTGGTTGATCAGTTCATTCTGCACCAGTACGGATGCGCCGGATTCACTCACCTGCGGAGTCGAAAAGAAAATGCCGTTTTCCACAGGATGCACAGGTTCTTCCACGGAAAGCGTCACTTTCCGGCTAATGCCGGAGCCGGTAAACCAGCGGGAATCGGAAATATCCCGGTGATCCACGCAGACGGAAAGGATATTGTCCCGGTCAAAACGGAACTGCTCCGTGATATCGTAGGAAAAGGAGATGTAGCCGTTGGGACGGCAGCCCAGATAATAGCTGTTGCACCAGACACGGCTGTTTTTGTATACGCCGTCGAAGGAAACAAAGATCCGCTTGCCCTTCCATTCCTCTTTGGGCGTTACGCGGATGCGATACCAGCCGATGCCCCCGGCCAGATATCCGGTCCCGCTGGAATATTCCCTGGAAAAGGGCAGCCCGACGGACCAGTCATGGGGCAGACAGACCTCCTCCCAGTCGGAATCGTCGAACCATGCCTGCCAGGCGTCGGGAGAATCCCCCAGATGAAAGCGGCATCTGTCGTTTAAAGTCAAAGTCAGTTTGTCCATAAAAGCCTCCGTATCCAGCGCCGCCGCATTCCGGCGTGCGGCCGTCTCTTTTGCCTTTTATTATAAAAGAAAGCGTCCCGAAAGCAATGGAAATAGGAGTGAGTTGTTGTAAAATAGCGACTTTTTCCAAAAAGCAGACCAAAAGGGTTGCCTGCCGGAACCGGCTGCCGTACAATGTGCGTATTGGGGAGAAAAACGGAGCGCGTGTAAAACAGAACGTATACAAAACAGAATGTGCACAAAACAGAATGTGTACAAAACAGAACGTGTTCAAAACAGAACGTATACAAAACAGAACGTGTACAAAACAGAACGTGTATAAAACAGAATGTGTACAAAACAGAACGTGTACAAAACAGAACGCATGCAAAGCAGAATGCGTGCAAAACGGTTCACAGGCAAAAACGGAACGTCGGGAAAAGGGAAAGGAAGGAAAACGGATGGAGAAAAAATATTTGTTTGCGCATTTCACAGGAGATTCCGGAGACGGGGAGCAGATCTATTTCGCGGTGAGCGAAGACGGGATGCACTGGTGTGACCTGAACAAGGGTGAGCCGGTCCTGCGTTCCGAGATCGGGGAAAAGGGCGTCCGGGACCCTTTCATTCTGCGCTCCAGGCTGGATGGGAGGTTTTATATTCTGGCGACGGATCTGCGCATCGCCGCGGGAAAAGGCTGGGAAGCGGCTCAGCATGCGGGCAGCAGGAACATGGTGATCTGGGAATCGGCGGATCTGGTTCACTGGTCTGCGCCCTGGTTTTATCAGGTCCCGTTAGCGGAGGCGGGCTGCGTTTGGGCGCCGGAGGCGGTCTTTGATCCGAAGCGGGGCGTTTATTTGGTATTCTGGGCCTCCTGCGTGAAGAGGGAGGGGGATGTGGAGGCGAAGCAGCGCATTTATGCTTCCAGCACGACGGATTTCAGGCATTTTACCGAACCTCGCCTTTACATCGAACGCGAGAATCATGTCATAGATACGACGATCGTGGAGGAGGACGGCGTTTTTTACCGTTTTTCTAAGGATGAAACGGTCAAAAACATCCGCCTGGACTGTGGGACGGACTTGTTGGGGGAGTTTACAGACGTTCCCAGCGCTTCCCTGAACGGCATTCCCGGCGTGGAAGGTCCGGCCGCCTTCGCCCTGCCGGACGGGCAGGGCTGGTGTCTGCTGGTGGACCGCTTTGCCGAGAGACTGGGGTATCTGCCGCTGGTCTGCCGGAATCTGAAGGACGGCGTTTTCACCGTGGCGGAGGATTATGATATGGGGCATGGCACCAAGCGGCACGGCAGCATACTGGAGCTGACGGAGGAAGAATACGGGAGGCTGCTGACCGCCTGGAACGGAAAAATTCAATGAAGTCTGAACCGGAGGAATGCGCGGAAGCGGACCGAGGGAAATTTGTAAATGGACCGGGAAAATTCGATGCGGCCCCTTTACTTTCGGACTTTAATATGTTAAAATCTCAATATCTCTGGTGAAGGTTCCGTGGCAAAGGGGGTATGCTGGTATGAATAAAAAAATAAAGACGGAAGCCGTGGATCATCTGTTTGAGGCAGTGCTCGAACTGCAGAACAAAGAGGAGTGTTACGCTTTTTTTGAGGATTTGTGCACCGTGAACGAGCTGCTGTCCCTGTCGCAGCGTTTTGAGGTGGCCGCCATGCTTCGGGAGGGCAGAACCTATCTGGATATCGCGGAGAAAACCGGCGCATCCACGGCCACGATCAGCAGGGTGAACCGTTCGCTCAACTATGGCAACGACGGTTATGCGCTGGTCTTTGACAGGATCGACGGAGGCGGGACGCAGAAGGTGGGTGCGTGAGCATACCGGAGGCAGGAAGGACCGCAGGGCATATAATTGTGCCGGAGACGGGACCGGACCGCAGGGCATATAATTGTGCCGGAGAGGACCGTATGCATACCAGAATGCATAGCGGCATTCTGTTAAATTCGCGGATATTTGGGTAAGTTTTAAAATTAAATGCGAAAAGAGTTATTAACTCAATTCGCATTTATTTTTTTATAAGAAATGTTATAAAAAAACAAGTGCGCACGGGCAAATGACTCGTGCGCACTTGTTTTTTACAAAAGGACAGAAAGGAGGAAAGCTGGTGGGACGATATAAACGGCTGACGTTCAGGGACAGACAGCGAATCGAAAAAATGTGCAGGGATGGGGCAAAACCAAAAGAGATTGCCGAGATAATTGGAATTCATGTAGCAACAGTATATCGAGAGATCGATCGCGGAACAGAAGGAGGCGAACGCGAATACAGTGCCGAAATTGCACAGAGAGCAATCGGGCTTGGGATATAAAGGAGGACAGGCCGTGGAAAAGATCAAGGCGGATACGCTGGATGAGTTTGTGGAGAAGCTGCAGGAAAAGAGTCATTTTCTCGCAGAGATATGCAGGGAAAATATCAGCCAGTGGCGCAGAGCAAGGAAAGAGAAGCGGGACTTCCATTTGGATGGAGAAGATTATGAAAAACTGCAAATAAAAGATATTCAGGCGACGGAATGCCTGCAGGGGATCGTGGTGACATTGTATGCCCTGGGAGAAATGGAATGGGAGACGCGGAACTGCCTCGCGAACATATTGATCAATGGAGAGGAGGATAAATGAAGATGCAGAGCATATTTATACAGACAGTGAGCCAGGGAATCCCGCCGTGTGGGACAAGGCTCCGTGGGCGGCTGGATTGTATCCTGGCGGAGATGGCGCGCAGCGGCGGGGTGTGTATGGCGACCAGCCGGGGGCTGATGCAGGAATGTATGCCGGCGGTGCGGCTGCTCTATCCGGACGCCGTGCTGGTGGATCTGGGGGACGAACTGTGGATCGCGGGAGATGCGGACGCAAAAAGGAGACTGCAGGCGTATTTCCGGGAGAAAGCAGCGGAGCATGAGCGGAAAGCGGCAGCCCATGAACACCGGGTGCGGCTTATGCGCGCGGCAGCGGACAGGCTGGCTGCCGGGAGAGGAGAGAGGGATGCTGGATGAAAAGGGGATTGTGAGGAAACTGCATGACCAGGCGTTCCTGTTCCGGGGACATATGAAGAACAGACAGTACCGCCAGGCGATGCATTGTTACGAGACGGCGATGAACGTGGCGGTGTTTGTGGGATTGGATCAGAAGGAAAGGGACAAGCTCTTCGGGGTGCGCGGGGAAAAAGGACAGATCATCGTGGCGGGAGAGTTCCCGGAGAACCTCGTGATCAAGGCAATGGAAAAGACTGCTGTGGGGCAGATCAGGACAATATGACATACATACGGGAAAGCAATAAAAAGGGCACGTGTTGACGCACGTGCCCACGTCCGAAGATGGACAAAAACCCTTGTCATTATCATACATCTTCGGACGCGGAATGTCAAGTAAAAATGCGGGTTTTGGCCCGCTTTACAGCTTGGTTAAGGATATTAACGAAAGGCGTACGGAAGATGGTAACAGAGAAGCGGACAAAAGCGGGCAGGACGGTGATGGTGTAGCAGTATAAAGGATCCGGGAACCACAAAGGAGCCAGGGGTAAGGGAGCCGGTGTGACGAGTGAGGCGCAGAGGCAGGGGAACCTCAGAAGGTCCACGGTCATGCTGACGCTTGCCATGAATGAGAACTTCCGGGACGGGGATCTGATGGTGACGCTGGACTATCGGCGGGAGAGCAGGCCGGAGGATTCTCTGAGGATGCATAGGGATTTTCGAAATTTTTGGGACAAGGTGAAGCGCCGCATGAAAAAGCTGGGGCTGCCGCCGCCGAAATGCATTCGGGTGGTGGAGGTGGGAAAGAAAGGCGCCCGCCACCACCACCTTATTATGACGGAGGCTCCGCTGTCCGTTCTGCGGGAGAGCTGGACGCTGGGCGGGATCCATGTGGATCCGCTGTACACGGACGGCAACTACCGGCGGGTGGCGGAGTATTTTGTGAAGTATGCAAAAACGACCATGGAGACGGAAAACAGGGAGTCAAAGAAACTCTGGTATCCGTCCCGCGGGCTGAAAAAGCCGAAGCCCGGGAAAGAGCGGGAGATCAAGAGCCGGGAGCTGGGCGAGGTCAGGGTACCGAAGGGCTTTTACCTGGACAGAGACAGCGTCCGGCGCGGCGTGAGCCTGTTTGACGGGCATGAGACGTTCAGTTACCTGCTGGTGCGGCTCCCGGGATGGAAGCCGGCGAAAAGAAAGCAGAGAGTGAGGGAGAAAAGGCGATGATGGACCGGGTGAACCTGTACATATATACCACCGTAAGGGGGCCGGGGGTGAAGTCGGGCTCTTATACCTTCCTCCTGGAATATGTCACGGAGAAAGGGCCGGTAACATTGACGAAGCAGGGGACGCTGGCGGATGTGACGGAACACCAGGCGCATCTGCGGATCTTCCGGGAGGCCATGGAGCGCCTGAAAAAGCCCTGCGAGGTGGAGATCCATACGGACAGCAGGTACCTGCAGATGGGAGCGCAGAAATGGCTTAATGACTGGGTGAAAGCGGGATGGGAGAACCGGCGCGGGAAACCCGTGGCCAACCGGGAGGAATGGCAAAAGATCGCGGAAATACTGGGGAAGCATCTGGTTTCCTTCCGCGTGGGAGAGCCGCATCCGTATCGGATCTGGCTCCAGGCTGAGACAGAGAAAAAAGATAAGGAGAGAAAGGCATGTTTGAACGATTCGGAGAATTTGGCGATGCCGCAGGGATCAATGAGACTGCGGTGAATCTAAGACGCGAGGGAGATATAGAGAGCCTGAAGGTGCTGGCCGCGGAGAACGGGATCGATGCGGACGTTCTGGAAGCGTTTGTAGAAGGAGACCTGCTCTATCTGTGCGACGACATGACGGCGGCCATCGGGAAAATCGAGGTGGAGTCCCAAAAAGTGGACTGTGCGGAGATCATGGAGGACTGGGTGGAATATATCAAGGCCCAGTGCTTTGAACATCCGGAAGTAGCGAAGGCAGTACGGAAGAAGGGAAAGAGCCTGGAGGGCTGCATTGCGGCGCTGCTGACATGGGGATTTAAACATCAGCATCCGGTAGATACGAAGATCATGAAGGCAGCAGGCGTCTCAGCGGGAAAATGTACGCTGGGGATCCCAGGGATGGGAACGGCAAAGAAGATCATCACGGAATATTACCTGGGAGGCGCGAGATGAAAAAGAAGGCGATTGAGAAGATCCCGTTTATTGGTCTGAAACGGATCAGCAGGAAAAAGGACGTGGAGTTCGTCGGTGTGACGGCCACGATGGAGATCGCAGGGGAAGCGCACCTGTTTCTGGAGGTGTACAGAAACAAGAGGTCGGAAAAAGAAGCGCCGGTGGTAAGAATTGTACTGACGGAAAAAGACTTTGGGACATGGTTTGTGGGACGTGGGGAATGGTCGAGAGGAAAGATCATGGGAACCACATGGGACAGCCATAATCTCATCTGGAGTGAGGATGATGAGCGGATCAGAAAATCGGATGGTTTCATAGCACGGGAAAATGTCCTGAATTCCAAAGAGGATCTGAAACGGATCAAAGAATTCTGCAATGGATACAGACGGTCGCATCTTGCGCAGTGGGAAGATGAGCACTGGTGGGAATACATTGATGAAAGGCAGCGGTATATCTGCGGCGAAGAGCAGGAGAGGAGGAGAAGCCGGATATACGCGCGCCGGCAGCAGGCATTGAAGGAACGGGCGGATAATACGCCGGAGCTTCCGGAGGATCGGATCCTGGAATACGCCGATCGGGTGATCTTTCGGGAGAAGCATTATCTGTATTACAAAAAGCACGGCGTCAGGGTAAGGATCGCATGTTCAAAGTGCGGAGGCGTAACAGAGCGGCGCTGGAAGCCAGGGATCAGCTTTGAGAGCCAGTTCGAACAGATGGTCGAAGAACCGAGGGAGGGGAGCTTTGGAAACTGCCCGATGTGTGGAGCGCGGGGAGAATGGAAGCCCCAGGGAAAGATGAAGGATTCATACAGCAAAAAAGCCCACGTCTTCCTCGGTCAGAAGTATAAAAAGACAGGAATGGTGTTCAGATACATCGAACTGGAAAAGAAATACCTGCTGGGGCTTCTCTGCGAGGGGAAAGAGAAGGTAATGAAGAATGCCTGCGAGGAAGTCAGCGGAATCGAAATTGCCAGGACGTACTTTGAGGAGGGCAGGGAACCTCAGACAGACTTCCACAAACATGATTCCTTCCTGGGGAAGGACTTCTGGGATGATTGCAACCTGTACGGCATGGCGAACATAACCATCTGGCCGGCCCCGATCCTCGAAGAGACGTATGAGGCCATGCAGGGGACGCTTCTCCAGTACAGCGCCATGCGGGAATATGAAATGGCGGAGGATGCGTACATTAACCCGACAGTTTATGCAGCGCAGTATATAAAAATGCCGCAGATCGAGATGCTGACGAAGCTGGGGCTGATCAAGGTGGTAAGGAGGATTCTGAAATACAGTACCGGGATAGTGGCCAGTGAGTACGGAAAACGGGTAGACACGTTCCTGGGAATCCGAAAGGAGCATATCAGACAGCTCATCAGATATCAGGGAGAGGAGAGCATCCTGGATGTCATGAAGCTCGAAAAGAGGCTGGGACAGCACTGGACGGACGAGCAGATAGAGAAGCTGGCGGAGATCGGAGTGGAGACGGGAGAATGGACCGAAGTGCTGAAGTACATGGGGATCCAGAAGGTGTTGAACCTGATCGGGAAATACGCCGGCGTCGAGTATGGAACCGGGTGCTGCGGGGCAGAGTCGAGGCTGCGGGACGTTGCCCGGACATATTTTGATTATCTGAACATGAGGAAGGCGCTGGAATATGACATGAGCAATACAATCTATCAGGCGCCGAAGGATCTGAACAGAGAACATCAGAAGATGGTGACAGAGTATAACCGGGAGAAAGCAAATCTGCAGTTAAAAGAAGTGAACCTGAAATATCCACTGATCGGGAAGAACTACCGAAGGCTCCGGAGAAAATTTTGTTATGAGGACGAAAATTTTTGCATTCGCCCGGCCAGAGACGCGGGGGAGATCGTCATGGAGGGGAGGATCCTGCATCACTGCGTCGGCGGTGACGATTATCTGCGGAAGCACAACGATGACATCACGACGATCCTATTCCTGCGGACCAGGAAAGAGCCGGACGTCCCCTATATCACGGTGGAGATCGGGACGCGGAATCTGGAACTCATACAATGGTATGGAGCAAACGACAAAAAGACGGACAAGGAAAATATGGACAGATGGCTCAATGCCTATGTGACCCGGTTGAAATGCGGGCAGATCGGAGAGGCAGAGGAAACGGAAGAAAGGATCCTGCTGAGGGCGTAAGGAGGAGCACATGGAAGAATATACGCAGATCACCCTGGAGCAGTGGGTGCAGTGGAAAGAGGACATACGACAGAAGCTGGAGGAGACCGCCAACAATTTTGTTTACATAGGCTATCGGCTGAAACAGATCCGGGATTCCGGTATGTACGGCGGCGCGGCGGATATCTTCGATTTTGCACGGCAGGAGTATGGATTGAGCAAAAGCACGGTGAGCCGGTTTATCGCGATCAACGAACGGTATTCGGAGGGAGGAAACTCCCTGGAGCTCCGGGAGGAGTTCAGAGGTTTCTCATCGTCTAAGCTATCCGAGATGCTGACGCTTTCAGACAGCGAGATACAGCTTCTCACGGAGCGGTCCACGGTGCGGGAGATCCGGGAACTGAAACAGTTTTCGGCGATGGATCCGGACGAAGTGCAGAAAGAGGAGGAGTCGGAGAATCCGGCAGAGGAAGCGGCGGGGAGCGCTGATGCAAAAACGGCGGTTCACCCGGTAAATGACTGGGCGCGGACGCCTCTGGAGAAGTGCCTGATCGACTTCTTCCGGGGAAAGAAAGAGACGCTGAACGGGGTCATGGAATGCATCCGGCGGGAGCCGCGGGACGATAAACAGGCGGCGGAGCTGATGGCGCCGTCCGGTCAGGCTTCTCACAGGAAAGGAATCGTGTTCCTGTTCCTGTATGAATGGGGATTTGGGGTCAAATACAAGCTGATGACGAAGCCGGAGCCGGTATCGCTGACATGGAAAGAGCTTTTGGACATCGTTTTGACGATTTATGGCGCATGTGATCCGGCGGATGTATGGGGCGCCTTTTACGGCAAAGAGGCAGCAGGGGAAAAAGCCGTTCCCGCCCAGTCAAATCAAGGAAATTTGCCCGTTGCGACGTCGCAACAGACAGGGGAAGAGACGGACGGAGAGGAAGAGAAAGAGGACGGCACGGCAGCAGACGGGGCGGGCGGTCAGGATGCAAAAGAAACGCCGGATGAGGAAGACTTTGCGCCCGTGCCGGAGGACCTGAAGCCGTATGACCGGCCGCCGGCAGCAGGCCGGAAGAGCGAGGCCGATAAATGGAAGGAGCCGAAACCGGAGAGAAAGCCGGTCGAGCTGCCGCCTGTGGACGCCGTGTATCCGCTGCCGGTCGGGAAGAGCATGGTGAAGGATATAAGGGGCGGCCAGCGCTACATGATCCTGAAGATGGGAAATCCGTACCGGGTGGGAAACACGCTCCGCCTGGAGGAACAGGACAAAGGGGAAACAACGGGAAATGTCCTTCTCCTGCGCATCACCCACATGACGGAGGATCACAGCGGGATCGTGCCGGGATACTGTGTAGTGCAGGTGGATCCGCTTCCGGAAGAGGAAAAAGAGCTGGAGGGGCAGATGAGTTTTGACGATCTGGAGGGGAATGAGTGAAGCTGACCAGAAAGACGGAATTCTCCGCAAAAGAACGAAAAGCGATCCATGAACGTGACAAAGACCGCTGCTTTTTCTGCGAGCGGGAATATCACATGGAATATGCCCCACTCTGGGGCAGAGGTCCGGTAGAGATCATGCACATCGTCCCGCGGTCGGCGCTGGGGATGGGTGTGAAAGAGAATGGCGTATGCGGGTGCCGGTATCATCATGAGATGATGGACAACGGGAACCAGGGACGCCGCAAAGAGATGATCCGGATGCTGGAGGATCATATGCGCTTCCTGTATCCGGGATGGACAAGGGAAAGCGTAACGTACAGAAAATGGAGAAAGCCGGCCGACGGGAAGCATCCGGCGGCAGCAGGCGGGAAGGGAAAAACATGAAGCCAATAAAAGTATTTATCCCGGGGGAAAAGCTTCGGCTCCGGGATCCGATCGAAAAGCCGGAACAGGGAGCGCCGCCGGCGAAGCCGGTGGAGGTGCAGGTTGTCAGACAGTTTCCGCATCACGTACTGGTAAAGAGCGTGAAGGGGACGCGGTGGTGCATCACAAATGCGGAGATCATGACAGTGATGGCAAGAAAAGCGGAGGATGGACGGCTTTATGACAAACACGGAAAATTGATCTGTGCGAAATAGAAGAGAGACGGTTGAAACACCGGCCGAAAGGCAAAAGAAACAGCTTGTTTGTGGGGAATATATATCACGCATATCTCCTGTCTGAATCAGGCGGCGGCGCGGGCCGCCGCAGAAAGGAGGAAGATTTGGGATTGTCAGGGATCTGGAAGAAAGTGCAGGAGGCAGAAAGAGGAGCGGGGAGATGACGCGCAGGGAAACGACCAGGTTCCTCAGCGATCTGCTCGTCCGCCAGAGGCTGAGCGGAAGAGGGAAGTATTGGGCCAGGGAGGTCTCCATTGATTACGGCACGACAGATGTGAGACGGATAGATTTCCTGCAGTTCGATCCGCCGGGGCAGATGTCAGTGAGCGACATCGAAAAGGGGCTGTTCATCTGCTATGAGGTCAAAAGCTGCAGGGAAGATTTCTTCAGCGGGCATGGACAGAATTTTATCGGCGATAAGAACTATCTCGTCATGCCGATGGCGGTCTACAAGGAGCTGATCCAGGATATCCCGGAGGGCATTGGCGTCCTGGTGCCGGTGCCGAAGCAGACGGATGTGAGCGACGAATTCCAGTCGCCCACAGTGCTGTCCGAGGACAGGGAATGGAAGCTGTGTGCTGTTCGGTACGCCTTCCCTCAGAGGCGGAAGAGGGCAATGGTGGAACTGCTGTTCTGTATGCTGCGGAGCAGGCAGTTTACGAAAGGAGAAGACGATCATGCCGATCATGAACTACACGACCACGGTGGATGCGGATGAATGGAATGCGGCGATGGATATAAACAAGCGTGGGGGAACTGATCTGCATGAAAAAAGGAGATTGAAACACCAGACGAAAGAGAGGCGGGAGATTGACGAAGGATGTGCTGAGCGGCTACATAAGCAAAAAGGCGGAGATAACGGAATTGAAAGAAAAAACTGCAGGACGGAGCAGGGAGCGGATCGCGGAGCTGACAGAGGAATGCAGAGAGATAGAAGTGTGGATTGAAGGCATTCCGGACAGCCTGACGAGAAGAATATTTCGGATGTACTTTATGGACGGAATGAGCCAGAGACAGATCGGAGAGCTGATACATCTGGAAAGATCTGGAATCAGCAAGAAGATAACCTGTTGGCTGAAAGATTCACACAATTCACACTTGAGATGATCTACAATGCTTACAAAGGGTCGGAATGTCTCTTTGTTATATGTATCTCCTGCAGGATCCCGGCCGAAAAGAGCGGTCGGGATTTTTGCCTGAAAGGACCCAAAATGGATTTCAATTATGATGCGGAGAAATGGCGGAGAAAGAGGGAGGCAGTGCTGCGCAGGGACAAGTATCAGTGCCAGATGTGCAGACGTTACGGAAGGATCACGGCGGCGACGACCGTGCATCACATCCAGCATGTGGAAGACAGACCGGATTTGACATATGAGGATGACAACCTGATCTCCGTCTGTGATGCGTGTCACAACAAGCTGCATCCGGAAAAAGCGAAGAGGGCAGAGGAACGTGGCGGCAGCAGGCCGATCAGGGAAAAAGCAAGATATTACATTCCGAGAGAAATGGAAGAGGCAGCAGGGCAGCAGGGAGCGGTGATCCTTGTCTGCGGGCTCCCGTCGACTGGAAAGAGCACCTATGTCAGGGATCATATGGGAGATGGGATCGCCTATGATCTGGACCACATTGCCGCGGCATTTCGGCTGAGGGGACCGCACGAAGAGTATCACAGCGCATCCAGAAGCATGGCGAATGATCTGTTGCCAGGATTTATCCGGGCGGCGGGAAGATACAGCGATATTGTGTACATTGTGAGGACAGCGCCGACGGAGAAAGAGTTGGAGATGATAAAGCCAAAGAAGGCTGTGATATGCACGAAAGAGTTTGACAGCGGGAGGGACTATCCGGGGATTAACAGGGAGAAAACAAGGGAAAGACTGAAACAGGCCGTGAGGTGGTGCAGAATGAACGGCGTCGAGATCATATATCCCCCCCGGTCGTGTTCTTCATGAGAAGGGCTCGGGAGAACGGCGGGCGGGAGTCGTTTATATATGCGGCCAAATTTTGAGAAAAGGGGAAAAGCGTGACAAAGGGAAGATGGGTAAAGAAGATCAAAGAGGCATGCGAGGCGGCAGGAACCTATGAGCCGTATTTTGAAAACGCGATCCTGACATTGGCCGAGATACTGGAAAAAAGGGATGAAGCGGCGCAGATGTACAAAGAGGACGGGGAACGGCCGGTTATCATGCATATCAACAAAGCGAATCAGGAGAACATGACGAAAAATCCGATCCTGGTGGTGTGGGACGATCTGAATAAATCGGCCCTGGCGTACTGGCGGGATCTTGGGCTCACGCCGGCAGGACTGAGGAATATTACGAAAACGGCGCCGGGAAATAAGAAAAGGTCGAGACTGGAGGAGGCGCTGGAAAAGCTGACAAATGAGGGGAAAACATTGGAGGGAAGTAAAAAAATATATTGATGGCGCAGTATCTGGGAAATTGATCACGGCGAAGGAAGTGGTTATGGCCTGTGAGCGGTTCCTGGCGGACCTGGAGAGGCCGGATCTGGAATTTCGGGCGGAGAATGCGGATTTTGTGATCGGCATCATTGAAATGACGCTTGTGCATCAAAAAGGCGAGTCGATGGATGGGACGCCGTTGAAGGGGAAGCCGTTTCTGCTACAGTCGTGGGAGAAATTTATCGTTTATTCGGTGCTTGGATTTTATTACAAAGGGACAAATGAGAGGAAGTATAAAGAGGCGTTTATTTTTATCCCCAGAAAAAACGGAAAGACATCTTTTGTCGGCGGGTTGGCGTATGGGATAGCGATACTGCAGAGAAGATCAGGATCGAGCGTTTACATCGTGGCAGCGGCGATGAAGCAGGCACAGCAGAGCTTTGATTTTATTTTGAAGAATATAAGGCAGATGGGAGAGGCAGAAAATTTCCGGATTCTGGATTCCTTTGTGGAACATTCGCTTGAAACGACATTCCGCGATAGAGACGGAAGGGAAGCGGGGAGTATGCGGATTGAGGCACTGGCGGCGAACCCGGAGGCGCAGGACTCATTTAACTGCAATGTTTGCATAGCAGATGAGATTCAGGCGATGAAAAAGGCATCGCAGTACAATCGCTTTAAAGAGGCGATGAAAGCATATACAAATAAACTGATGATCGGCATCACAACGGCGGGAGACAATGAAAATTCATTCTGCTACCATCGCCTGCAGTACGCGCTGAAGGTGGTAAACGGAACCGTAAAAGATGATACACTGTTTGTGTTTATCGCAAGAGCAGAACAGGACGACAAAGGGGATGTCGATTATCTGGATCCGATTCAGCATCAAAAGGCGAATCCGTCGTATGGCGTGACGATCCGGCCGAAGGAGATGATGAACGATGCGAGGCAGGCGCAGAATGACCCGGTACAGAGAAAGGATTTCCTGTCAAGATCGCTGAATATCTACACCGCAGCAGTGAAAGCGTATTTTAACATAGAGGAATTCAGAAGATCGGACCGGCAGTATAATTGGACGCTGGAAGAATTGGCGAAGCTTAAGATCACATGGTACGGAGGATCCGACCTGTCGAAGCTTCACGATCTGACCGCAGGAGCATTGTACGGAACCTTATACGGGTATAAACGGCAGGACGGGGAGATGGTGGATGTGGATATTATTATCCCGCATTGTTGGTTCCCGATCACGGAGGCGGCGCGGAAAGCGGATGAAGATAATATCCCGCTGTTTGGCTGGAAGGACGACGGCTGGCTGGATATGAGCAATATGGCAACAACGAATCCGGATGAGATCGTAAACTGGTATGTGAAAATGCGGAACGCAGGATTCCGCATCAAACAGGTCGGACATGACAGGAAGTTCGCAAAGGAATACTGGCTGGGAATGAAAGGGGCCGGGTTTAATATCGTGGACCAGCCGCAGTATTATTACCTGAAATCGGACGGTTTTCGCCACATTGAAACAAAGGCAAAAAACGGAGAGTTGTATTACTGTCATGCTGAGCCGTTTGAATACTGCGTGCAGAATGTGTCGGCGGTCGAAAAAACAGACGACATGATCAAGTATGAGAAGATCGGCGGGCAGGATGCGAATTATCGGATAGATGTTTTTGATGCGGCGGTGTTCGCCTGCATAAGAAAACAGCAGGACATGGAGAAGAGCCAAAAGGCAAAAAGCTGGTGGGGAGAATGAGATTTTTTCACAAGAAGCGAAGCGAGAAAAATCCGCAGTTGACCGGGGAGAGCGCGCTGGCGTTCTGGCTGAAATCGGATGATGATATTTCAGTGCCGGGGTATATATCTTTAGACAAGTGCCCGGAGATCATCGCGGGCGTGGGAAGGATCGCGTCGCTGATCGGATCTATGACGATCCATCTCATGAGCAACAGTGAGAAAGGCGGGGATTTTCGGATAAAGAATGAACTGTCAAAACATATCGACATATCTCCGAACAGATATCAGACGCGGCAGGTATGGATGAGCGATATTGTACAGACGGTTCTGCTGAAGGGAAATTGTATTGTTTTCCCGTTTACCAGGGACGGCTTGCTGGACGATCTGGTAAAAATGCCGCCGTCAAAAGTGCTGCTGGCGGAAAAGGGATACGGCTACACCGTCCAGATCGGGGATGCCGTGTATGAAAGTGAGAAGGTGCTGCATTTTCTCACGAATCCGGATCCGGAAAAACCGTGGAAGGGAAGAGGACAAACGGTTGCGCTTGCGGAGGTGGCGAAGACGCTGCAGCAGGCGGCGGCCACAAAGAAATCGTTTATGTCGTCCAAGTGGAAACCGTCGCTGATCGTCAAGGTGGATGCTCTGACCGACGAATTTGCTTCGCCGAGTGGGAGAAAAAGATTGTTGGAATCGTACATAGAAAACAGCAACGCAGGGGAACCGTGGCTGATCCCGGCAGAACAATTTTCTGTTGAACAGGTAAAACCGCTGTCGCTGAGCGACTTGGCAATTTCTGACAGCGTGAAGATGGACAAGGAAATGGTGGCGAGCATCCTCGGAGTGCCGGCCTTCGTGCTGGGCGTCGGAGCCTATAACAAGGACGAGTGGAACAACTTCATCAACACGACCGTGATGTGCCTGGCGAACATGATTCAGCAGGAGCTCACAAAGAAGCTGCTGATCTCGCCGAACTGGTATTTCAAGTTCAATATACGGTCGCTTTACAACTACGACCTGAAGGTGCTCGAACAGGTATACACAGACCTCTATGTGAGGGGAATCGTGACCGGGAATGAGGTTCGGGACGTTATCGGCATGACGCCGAAGGAAGGGCTTGACGAGCTGGTGATCCTCGAAAACTATATCCCGCTTGGGACAATCGGAGACCAGAAAAAGCTCGTGCAGAATGGAGGTACAGAATGAATTATCAGGTAAGGAACATCGCCGCGACGCTACGGGCGGACGGCGGCGAAAGCGAGCCTTTCATTGAAGGTTATTTTGCAGTATTCGACAGCGTTTACGACATGGGGAACGATTGGTTCGGAACCCACTTGTCGGAGAGCATCGACAAGGGCGCGTTCAAAGACGCCCTCAACGATGATATACGGGCATTGATCAATCACAATGATACCCTTGTGCTGGGAAGGACGACAGCAAAGACGCTTGAACTCCGAACAGACGACCACGGGCTATGGGGCCGCATCAAAATCAATCCGAACGACAGCGATGCGATGAACCTTTACGCCCGGGTTAAACGGGGCGATGTCAGCCAGTGTTCTTTCGGCTTCGATATCCTTGAACAGACCGTAGACGAAAAGGATAACGGCAAGGACCTTCATTGGACGATCAAGGCTGTGAAGCTGTATGAGGTGAGTCCGTGTACGTTCCCCGCTTATGAGGAGACCGCGATTTCCGCAAGAAAAAAGGACGCGGAGGATTTCAGGAAGCGGAGCGGCGAGGCATGGAGACAGAGGACGCTTAAAAAACTGAATGGAGGTAAGGAGTAATGGCACTGAGAGCACTTTTGATTAGAAAGAAAATCGACGCCGAAAGGAGGCGCCTGGACGCCTGCAGGGCGAGGGATGCCGATTTCAGTAAGCGCGAGAAGGAGCTGGAAAAAGCTATCAATGAGCTGGGCGACGATGCGACCGACGAGGAGCGCACCGCCGTGGAGAGCGAAGTGGACGCTCTCAATGAAGAGAAGAGGGCAAACGACGAGGAAAAGACGAAGATTCAGGATGCTATCGACAAGCTGCAGGAAACCCTCGACGCCGAGGAGGACGTCCAGCCTGCGGATGATCCTGACGGGGCCACGCCGCCAGACCCTGATAACACCACGCCTGCGGGCAGAAAGAAAGGAGTAAATATCATGAAGAGATATGCAGAAATGAGCTATGCGGAGAGAAAAGCCTTCTGCGAGATTGAGAACGTGCGGAAGTTCATTGCCGACGTGCGGAACATCCGCGCCGTAACCGGAACCGAGGTCATCATCCCGGAGGAAGTGCTTCCGCTGCTCAAAGATACCATCAACCGCTATTCCAAGTTGCGCTCCGTCGTGAACCTGAAACAGATCGGCGGCAAGGCGCGCGTTCCCGTGCTGGGGACTATCCCGGAAGCTGTGTGGACGGAGCAGGGCGGCAAGATCAACGAGCTTGCGCTGTCCTTCACGCAGATTGATATTGACGGCTACAAGGTGGCCGGATTTATCCCTGTGTCGAACTGGATCCTGGAGGATAACGACGTTGACCTTCTCGGAGAAATCATCGACGCTATCGGCCAGGCTATCGGCTATGCGCTGGATAAGGCAATCGTATTCGGCGACGGCGAAAAGAAGCCGGAGGGCATCGTGAAGAATCTGGACGAAGGCAACAAGATCACCATCCCCGCCGCGTCCACCGGGGCGAAGTTCTTTAAGGACTTCCTTATCGCGTCCGGCAAGGCGAAAGCGAACTACGCGCCGAACAACCGGAAGATCTGGCTGATGAACGAGACCACTCTGACCGCTGTAAAAGCGGAGGCGCTGACCTTCAACGCCAGCGGCGCGATCGTGGCCGACGTGAACAATGTTATGCCTGTGATCGGCGGCGAGATCATCACCCTTGATTTCATCAAGGACAACATCATCATCGGGGGCTATGCAAGTATGTATCTGCTCGGCGAGCGCAAGGGTGCGGCTATCGCGCAGTCCAAAGAGGTGAAGTTCATTGAGGACGAGACGGTGATCAAGGGCACGGCCAGATATGACGGCAAGGTGCTGAAAAAAGAAGCGTTCGTTGCTATCGGCATTAACGGTGCAACCTTCGAGGCGGAAGAGCTGAAACCGCAGCCTGACTTTGCGGAGGATACGGCAAATATGGGGTAATGGCTCCTGACCGCTTAGAAGTACCGCCCAAAGGTCAGGAGCTGCTGGGCAAGCATACCTCTGATCTGATCTCCGACGACACAAAGATTCTTGAATCCGGAACCGTACTCGGGACACTGAAATACAATTCCAGCTACGACGGGTACGAGAAGGGGAGCAAAGGATACTATATGCCCGTGAAGATCGGAAAGACCGGGGAAGAGGTTGAAACCGAGGTAAACGGGACGGTAAGGAAGAATCCGTTCCCGGATGACAGTATGCTCGTCGCAAAGATAAAGGACAAGGACACGACCGTGAAAGTCAGTGTTGACAATGAAGTGGTCGCTACCCTGAACTTCAAGAAGGCGACGTTCAAACGGGGGCGTGAGTATGACGGAGCAGGAGAGGATAGACCTGATTAAGCTCGACCAGCTCATCACAGAGGGTGATATGGACGGCCTTCTGAAACAGTTATTGAAGGAGGCAGAGGCGAATATCAGGCGCGAGGGCATAACGTTGTCGGACAGTGACGACGACGAAGGGCTCCGCCGTATGTATACCGGGTATCTCTACCAGCAGAGGCAGGAACCTGGTATGCAGATGCCGCGAATGCTCCGCTATGCCCTCAACAACCGCGTGATGCACGAGAAGGGACGGACTGATGGATAACACGATCAAGATAACCCTGTTCGGGAGAACATACGGGAGGGACAGATATGGGCAGATGGTATCGCAGGAAACCAGCAGGACGATATGGGGACGGAAGTCCCCTGTCACCCGTGCGGAATGGGGAGAAGCTGGAAGACAGGGAGTGAATCCGAGCTTTCAGGTGAAAGTCAGGACACAGGAATACCGCGGAGAACCGGCCGCGGAGGTGGGCGGCCTGCGGTACGGGATATACCGCACCTATGAGAACGGCGAAGAGACGGAGCTGTATCTGGAGAAGAAAGTGGGTGAACATGAGCGGGATTAAGATCGGGGACTTGGCGGCGGCAGTCATGAAAGAACTGAATGCGTATGAAAAGCTTACGCAGGAGGAAATCGAAAAGGCGATTGACGAAACCGCAAAAGAGACCGTGAAGGACCTGAAATCTTCCAGCCCGAAAGGTAAATCCCGGAAAAAGGGAACCTATGCGAAGGGCTGGACATCGAAGATCACGAGCAGGGGAAGGGGAGCCTATGGCCGGACGGTACACGCCGGGAAAGGCTCGTCCCTGACGCACCTGCTGGAATATGGTCACGCTTTGAGACGGGGAGGCAGGACGGTGGGCAGAGCTGCAGCGAGGCCGCATATTGCGGCAGCGGAACAACAGGCGGCAAAGCTGTTTCAGGAGAAGATAGTGAAAGGACTGGAGAAATGACAGCTGGAGAAAAAATGAATGAGATGCTGGAGAGGATCGGGATTCCTTATACGTTCCAGGCTTTTCCGACGAAAAGCGACGATTATACACCGCCGGAACCGCCGTTCATTACTTACCTCATCGGAGACAGCAGCAATTTCTTCGCGGACGGAGCCGTATATGAGAAGATCACAAATATTATGATCGAGCTCTATACGGACAGATATTCGCCGGAAACAGAGGCGAAAGTGGAAATGGCGTTGCGCGGCGAAGAGATCGCCTGGGAGACCGAAAGAGAATGGATTTCCAGCGAGAACATGTATCAGACAGTTTACAGTTTCCAGATCACGGAGGAGGAGAAAGAGGATGAAGAAAGGGAATAAAGTAAAATTCAACCTGAAAAACGTGCATATCGCGCCGATCAACAGGGAAACGGGGGAATATGAGCAGGTATTTTCCCTTCCGGGTGCAGTGAATATGTCCATGAGCGCGCAGGGGGAGATCAATAAATTTTATGCGGACGGCGTGGTGTACTACCAGAGCGCACCGAATGATGGATATGAGGGGGATCTGGAGATCGCGATGGTAACCGAAGAATTTCAGGAAAAGATCTTCGGGGAGATCCCAAATGAAGACGGGGTGATGGTCGAGAACGTCGAGAACGTGATCAAAGATTTTGCGCTCGGATTCCAGATCGATGGAGATGTCCACAATACGCTTTTCTGGTTTTATAACTGTTCTGCGACAAGGGCAACTACGGAAGCGAGCACAAACGAGGCCAGCAAGACGCCGAAAACGGACAAGCTCACTATTTCCTGTACCTGTGATGCGGACGGAAATGTCCGGGCCAAAACGACGGCCAGAACGTCGGATGAAGTGCGCAGAAAGTGGTTTGACACGGTATACAAAAAAGGTGGGAGCAGTACGGGTGCGGATAGCGTGAAAGTGTGGCCGGTCAGCACTCAGCCGCTGGATAAAAAGTATGGCGATAAGAGCGCGGCGGATCTGATCGGACGGGATATCTCGATCGAATGGAATGGCAGAAACGGGAAGGTATACGGCACCGTGCACAACATCAAAGAGCCGTGGACAGAGTTCTCGGGCAGCAACAACACCGGGCATTTCGTTCCGATCCTGATCGATCCCGTGTATGACGGCGAAGAAATCACCATGGAGGGTGCGGCGAAGGAAAAGAAAGCGGCGGATCTGAAATGGATCGTCCGGCTGGAGAATCTGACAGGCGGGAAAAAGATCACGGCAAAGGTCGGGGGTGCAGAGATCTTCTCGCTCGATTTTTCTGAGGCGACGCTGGAGGAGCAAGAATGGTAAAAGAAATAGAGATCGGAAATGAAAAAGTGAGATTCCGCTCGACGGGGGCGCTGCCGATCGTGTACAGGGAGCTGACGGGACGCGAGTTTTTTAAAGACACGCAGCTTGCAGGGGAGAACGCGGAGTTCACGCTGGCGATCGCATGGGTGATGTACCGGCACGGCAACCCGGAGGACAAAGCGGAGGAAACGGAATGGCTGGAACGTTTTGATTTCGTTGACCTGAACAACGCGATTTCGGATATCATCGACATGATATCGGGCGAGACGAAAGAGACCTCGGAAGCAAAAAAAAAGAACGGATGATAGACCGGGAGATGAACACCGCGCTGTATGTCTTGAGATGCATACAGTGCGGGATCTCTGTGGGGGATATGGAACGGCTTTCCATGGGCCTCATATTTGACATGTTCACGGAAGCTAAAAATGATGAATATGATTATCCTTACTGCGCGACGCAGGCGGATATGGATGAGCTGTAAAAGGGGAAAAAGATGGCGTCAAGGATATCGGGGATCACAATAGAGATCGGCGCGAATACGACAAAACTGAGCGATGCGCTGAAAAATGTAAATGGCGCCATCAACAAGACGCAGAATGCGCTGAGGGACGTAAACAAGCTGCTGAAATTCGATCCGGGAAACGCAGAGCTGCTGGAGCAGAAACAGAAAAAGCTCGGGAAAGCTGTGGACGAAACCAGGGCGAAGCTAAATCAACTTCAGAAAATTGCGAAGGAAGGCGATCTGGGAGCGGAGGAGCACGATGCGCTCCAACGGGAGATCATCGAAACACAGCAGAAGCTGAAAACCCTACAGAAAGAGTATGAAGATTTTGGCTCTGTCGCGGAGCAGCAGGCAAAAGTGGCCGCCGAAAAGATGAAGAAATGCGGTGAGGAGATCTCGAAGGTCGGAGATAAGATATCAAAGGTCGGGAATGGCCTGACGAAAAGCATCACCGCGCCGCTCACAGCTGTCGGAAGCGTTTCGGTGGCGTCGGCTGTGGAATTTGAGGATGCAATGGCAAAGGTGTCCACAATTGCGGATGATACAGAAGTTTCGCTTGGAGATATGCAGTCGGCCATCATGGAACTGTCTGATCAGACTGGCATCAGCGCGTCGGAGATAGCGGACAATGTATATAATGCGATCTCCGCAGGGCAGAAAACGGGAGATGCGGTGAGCTTCGTAAAAAACGCGGCAATGCTCGCGAAGGCCGGCTTTACCGATTCGGCATCCGCGCTTGATATTCTCACGACAACGATGAACGCCTACGGCATGGAGGCGAGCGAAGTCACGAGGGTGTCAGATGTCCTTATCCAGACGCAGAACCTGGGCAAAACGACGGTGGGAGAGCTCGCCTCAGCAATGGGAAAGGTAATTCCCACCGCGAAATCAAATGGAGTGCAGCTGGAAACGCTTGCAGGGGCATATGCGGTCATGACTGCAAACGGCATAGCGACGGCAGAGACGACGACGTACCTCAATTCTATGCTGAATGAGCTCGGAAAACAAGGGACAGCGGCGGCGGACGCTTTTGCGGCCGGGACAGAGAATATCAGAGCCGGAGGCCTTACAATGGCGGAAGCTATGGGAATGGGGTGGAGTTTAACAGACGTTCTCTCTGTTCTTAGCGAGCAGGCAGCAAAGAGCGGAACAACGATCCAGAACATGTTCGGCTCTGAGGAGGCCGGAAAGGCAGCGAATGTTCTGATGGGCAACGGAGCAAAGCTGAAAGATGTCATTGACCAGATGGGCACAGCGGCAGGGTCTACGCAGACCGCATTCGACAAGCTGGGAACGACGGGATATAACATACAGATCACGCTGAACAAGCTCAAGAATACAGGCATAGAAATAGGGACGACGCTGCTCGAAATGCTTCAGCCTGCGCTCGAAACGGTGAGCGATGGGGTGAGCAGACTGAAATCATGGTGGGACGGTCTCAATGAATCTCAGCAGCAGATGGTCGTGAAGTGTGCAATGTTGGCGGCGGCAGCAGGACCGGTCATCTCGATCGCCGGGAAGGGAGTCAGTCTGGCGGGCTCCATGATCTCGGCAGGCTCCAGCCTGATGACAACATTCACCAGCATTGGGTCCAAACTCGGCGGGATGGCGCAGGGCGCAGGAAAAGCCGTGGATTCGGTGTCGAGCCTGGGCAAGGCGGCAGAAAGCGCGGCGGCGCCGGTGAGCAGTGCAGGAGGAGCGGTCGGGGCGTTATCGAAAAATGCTCTTGGCCTTGTGGCGGCGGGAGCCGGAATCCTGTTGGCATCCGCGGGACTTGCGCTGCTGGCGCAGTCAGCTGTTCAGATCGCTGACGCGGGACCGGGGGCAGCGCTTGCATTGGTTGGACTCGTGGCCGCGGTCGCGGGAATGGCGGCGGGGGCGGCGGCTCTGGCGCCGGCTCTTGCAGCAGGGTCGGCCGGACTGATCGCATTTGGAGCCGGAGTAACTTTGGCCGGCGTGGGAATACTGGCGGCGACGGGAGGCATCACTCTGCTTGCGACACAGCTTCCTACGATTGCTACCTACGGAACGTCGGCGGCTGTCGCAATCGCGCGGATCGGCAGCTCAATGGCAGTGCTGTCTGCCGGCGCACTGGCGGCTGCGGCGACTATGACGGCCATGCTCCTGCCGTTTGGGGGAGCGGCAGTGACGATAGGAGCAACTGACGCCGCGCTGCTGGGCCTGTCAGCTGCGTTTACGGTATCGGCAGCGGGGGCGGCGGCCCTTGCGGTCGCGGTGGCGGCAGTGAACAAATCGGCTCAGGCCATACGGGAGAATGCGGAAGAGGCAGGAAATGCGCTTGGCGGAATGGTGAAAAGCGTTGACGCGGCTAAAGTAACAATAAGCGGGATCGGTGACGCGGCAGGAGCAGGGATGAAAAAGGCGGAGAATGCAGTAAGGTCATCGCTGGAAAAGATCCGGCAAATGCTTGGAAACGTAAAATTAAAGCTCGGGTCCAAAATAGAGACACCACATTTTTCTATAGATGGGAGGCTCGACATCAAAACGGGATCCGTTCCGTCGATAAAGGTGGATTGGTACAAAAGGGCGATGAACAGTGCCGTAGTGCTTGACCGGCCGACGATCTTCGGGCAGATGGGAGGTCAGCTGATAGGAGGCGGAGAGGCGGGAAGGGAAGTCGTTTCAGGAGAAGAGCATTTGGCGGGAATGATCGGGAATATCGTGAACGGAGTGATCGGACAGCGGATGTCAGGCATATCCGGGATACTCGAAAGGTATCTGCCATACCTGGCGGCTGGACAGAATCTGTACTTTGATAAAGGTGAGCTGGCCGGAAAACTGGCTCCAAGCATGAACCTGGCATTGGGACGTATTAAGCTGAAGGACGAGAGACAATGATCACGAATGCAGTGTCCGTGACTGTAGAACGGACGGGAAAGGTTTACCACACGTTGAAGGACTGGGGTTTCGCGATAGAGAATACAGACTATATCGGGGATCCGGTGCTGGAAAGCCGTCTCGTTACGGTCCCGGGCCTTAACCGTACGATAGATCTGAGTGAAGCGGTGACGGGATACCCGGTATATACAAGCCGTGTGATCAAGATCATCATGGGATGCCTGCACAAGGACAGTGCATGGGACAGCGAGATCTCCGATCTGCGCAATATCCTGCACGGTCAGATGGTCCGGCTGACTTTTGACAATGATAAGGATTATTACTGGCGCGGGCGGGCACAGGTTGTTGATTTTGAACGTATGAGGCGGCTCGGGAAGGTTGTGCTGGAGCTGCCGTGCGCGGACCCGTACAAATATGAGAAGTACGATTCCACAGAGCCGTGGAGATGGGACCCGTTTAATTTTATAAGCGGGATCATCAATCAGGACTGCAATGTGACAGTAAATGGGACAGAAACTTATACGCTGGCCGCGCAGGGGATGCCGATCGTGCCGGTTTTTGATGTGAAAAGGGGAGAAATATCGGTTGAATACAAGGGCGTGACATACAGGCTGAAATCAGGAGAAAACCGTTTTCCGGATTTTGTTGCCAGTTATGAAAAGGCTGTTTATACATTCACCGGGAACGGGGAACTGCGTGTGATTTTCAGAAGGGGATCGTTATGATATATAAAGTTCTGCTTGACGGCGAACTGCTGTACTATCCGGGGGATGCCTTTGCATGCGTGACAGATCCAAGACTGGAACTGTCTGCCGGATATGCGGGTGAATTCGAGTGCAGTGTGCCGCAGTCCAATCCGCTGTATGGAAAGATCAAGAATCGGAAGTCAATGATATCCGTGTACAGGAATGCAAAGGAGATCTTCTATGGAGAAGTGCAGTCCTGCAGGACTGACATGTGGAAAGATAAAAGCATATACTGTGCCGGTGCATTAAGCTTTTTGAACGATTCCGTGCAGCCGCAGGCAGAATATCATAACATGACGCCGGAACAGATGCTGGCGAAGTTTTTGGAGATCCATAACGGACAGGTAGAGGAACGCAAGCGGATCAAGCTGGGGAACGTTACGATACGGGACAGCAATGATTCCCTATACCGCTATACGAATCGCGAAAACACGCTTTCTGCTGTCCGGGATAAGCTTGTGGACAGGTTGGGAGGATATCTGAGGCTGCGGCATGAAACAGATGGGTTATATTTGGACTGGATATCCATTGAGGAGTATGGAAAGCTGTGCGGACAAAAGATAGAGTTTGGTGAGAACCTGCTGGATTATTCTGATAGCAGGGATGCGGCGGAACTGATCACGGCACTGATCCCGCTGGGGGCGCGGATCGAGCAGGAGATCGGGGATGAGCAGAGCGAAATAGGGAATCTGGAAAAGCGCGTAGACATTACAAGTGTAAACAGGGGAAAAGAATACATATACAGCGAAGATGCTGTTGCCTCTTTTGGGTGGGTGTACGGAGTAAACGAATGGGATGGCGTCACAGAACCGAAAGAACTATTAAAGAAAGCAAAAGAGTGGCTGGCGGACAATCAGTTTGAACAGCTCACGCTCGATCTGTCTGCGATAGATCTGTCAATGCTGGACAGCAGTTATGATACATTCGACTGCGGAGACCGCATTCACTGCCGGGCCAAGCCGTACGGGATGGACAGGGTGTTTCCGGTTATGGAAATGTCCATACCGTTGGGAGAACCGGAAAAGGCGGCGCTTAGTCTGGGAGAGAAGCCGAAGGGAAAAGGCCTGACGGATGAGGTGTCAGCCGGAGTGTCAAAGGTCGAGCAGAGGATCGATGACACGGAGAAGAACGTCAAAAGCTATACGGACCGGAGCACTGAGTATGCCCAGAGTGAAGCACAAAGATATGCGGACCGGAGGGTAGAAACTGAGACAGAGAGAGCGACACAGGCGGAAGACGGCCTGGGGTCAAAGATCACCGAAACGGAGCAAACGCTGACATCAAGGGTGGAAGAAACGGAAAGCGGGCTGCGGTCGGAAATCACGCAGACAAAAGAATCCATCACATCTACGGTTGAAAATGTGGAAAAAGGTCTAAAGTCCGAAATCAAGCAGACGGCCGATTCGATCACTTCTACGGTAGAAGACAAAGAGAATAAGCTCAGATCCGAGATACAGCAGACAGCAGAATCCATCACATCTACGGTTGAAAATGTGGAAAAAGGTCTAAAGTCCGAAATCAAGCAGACGGCCGATTCGATCA
>CANQTI010000003.1 GCA_947626725.1 uncultured Eisenbergiella sp. | reverse complement strand
GGCTTCCCGGTCCAGATGTCGGTCATGACAAGGGTCTTGCCGGTGGAGCAGGGCAGCCCCAGCTCGTCCAGATTGAAGCGGGCCGTATTCTTGTGATCGCACAGATTGAAGAGGCCAATGGCGATGTCTCCGCCTGACAGATGTCTGGCGTAGAGCAGCAGATCCTCGTGGTTCCATATGCCGTGCAGACGGAATGGCTGACGGCAGGCGGGATCCTGGTTGATCGCGATGATGTCCCGGTTCGTGAGAGTGGAGAGAGCGGCAGGGGTCATATCGCGGATATCGCAGCCGATCATCAGCGGGGAGGCCAGGAAGGCCCAGAGGGAGAAATGCGTCCGGTACTGGATGTCGCTGCAGCCCGCCAGCCCCACGTTTCCTTTGCCATACATGCCCACCACCAGCATGTCCATATCGTTGAAGCAGCCCAGCCCCTGGTACGGGAACAGCCTTTCCTGCTGCCTGGCCAGGTTTTTGATGGATTCCCAGGCGTCGAAGATATCGCCGGTGGAACGCCACATGGAAGCGGATGTGGTCTTGACCCATTCGTGCGTCTCGTCGGAGCCCCAGGAGCAGGCGGAGAAGAGGATATCCCTGCCGCAGTTCTCCAGGGCCAGCCCCATGCGGCGGTACAGATATTCGCCGGGGATGAGGGGGCTGTGGTAGCAGTAATCGTATTTCAGAAAGTCCACGCCCCATTCAGCGAAGGTGGCGGCGTCGAGGAACTCGTGCTCGAAGCTGCCCGGATAACCGGCGCAGGTCATATTCCCGGCGCAGGAATACATGCCGAATTTCAGACCTTTGGAGTGGACATAATCGGCCACCGCCTTCATGCCGTGGGGGAATTTGACCGGGTCCGGCACCAGGCGCCCGTCGGCGCCCCGTTCCCGCAGTGACCAGCAGTCGTCGATCACTAAATATTCGTAACCGCAGGCGGGCAGTCCGCTTTCCGCCATGCGGTCCGCCGTTTCAAAAATCAGCGATTCACTGATGTGTTCCCCAAAGGTGTTCCAGGAGTTCCAGCCCATGGGCGGCGTGAGTTTTAACATTGCAGTCAGTCTCCTTTCGGTGAAATGGTCCCAGTCTGTGCGTTCCGGATCTCTCCCTGCACAGAGGGGAGCTGCAGTCTGTTCATGGTGTTCCGGGGACAAAGCCCCTGTCGGCATCGGGAATACCATGCCGGATGAACTGTTGAGCGCGGCGGCCTCCCGCGGCATACTGCTATTATAACAGGCTTTGCCGTTTTCCGCCAGAGATTTTCCGGCCTTCCCGGCACCTGCCTATTGTCCGGTCTGTACTGTGTATGATAAAATAGCCGCAGCGCTATTTTATCGCGCCGCCAGGCGCATCAGATCCGCCGGAGGCATCATGTCCGGAGGGACATGGTAAAATAGCCTTGCGGCTATTTTACCGCGCCGCCAGGCGCATCAGATCCGCCGGAGGCATCATGTCCGGAGGGACATGGTAAAATAGCTGCAGCGCTATTTTATCGCGCCGCCAGGCGCATCAGATCCGCCGGAGGCATCATGTCCGAAAGGACATGATAAATGGGGGAGGGGATCAGGAAATGGAACAGATCATCATTCATGTGGATATGGACGCTTTCTTCGCCTCCGTGGAAACCCGGGACAATCCTGCTCTGCGCGGGAAACCGCTGATCATCGGTTCCCTGCCGGGAGAACGGGGTGTGGTTGCCACATGCAGCTACGAGGCGCGAAGGTACGGTATCCGTTCCGCCATGAATATCAAAGAGGCCTATCGGCGCTGCCCCCAGGGTATCTACATGCGCCCGAATATCGACAAGTACAAGGCCGTATCCGGACAGCTTCATGAGATCTGGGACACCTATGCCTCCGCTGCGGAAGCGATTGCGCTGGATGAAGCGTATCTCGATGTGACGGAACAGGCGGGAAACCTGGAAGGAGCGCGCCGGATCGCCATGACCATCAAGCGGCGCATTCGGGAGGAAATCGGGCTGACCTGTTCCGTAGGGGTGGCCTATTCCAAAACGGCAGCAAAGACGGCCAGCGAGGAGAAGAAGCCAGACGGTTATTTTGAGATTCCCACGCCTCAGGATTTTATCGCGTTGATGATCGATCGCGATGTGCGTTCGCTTTACACGGTCGGAGAGATGACGGCGGAAAAGCTGTACGCTTCAGGAATCCGCACGGTCCGCGATGTGCAGGAAAAACGGGATACGGTCGTCCGGCTTCTCGGAAAACAGGGACAGTGGCTTGCAAGACTCGCCTTTGGGATCGATGAGCGCAAAGTCACGCCCTATCGTCCGCAGGACGCGAAATCCATTGGCCGGGAGGTCACGTTTCAGGAGGATGTGGACGATTATGCGCTTTTGCAGGACGTTCTGGTTTTGCTGGCGCTGTGCGTGGAACGCAGAGCAAAACGATACGGCCTGTACGGAAACGGTGTGACCCTAAAGATCACTTATTTTGACATGAAAGGGATCACCCGCTCCCGACTCACATCTGCCTGCGACTGTGCCGCTATGATCTGGCAGGAGGCTGTCAGGCTGCTGGACAGTGTGGAAAAACGCCCGGTCCGCCTGATCGGCGTGGCCATATACAATTTGTCCGGCGAGGAAGGGCGGCAGCTCACCTTGGAGGATTGTTTTACGGATGTCCGGCAGCGCAGGGACGAGGAACTGAAGAGACTGCTGGATGCTCTGCAGGACCGTTATCATCTTGATTTCGCCGGGCATCTGGATCAGATTTATCAAATGGATACACTTCACAGGACAGTGGAGTACATGAGGAAGCACATATGACAGCCGCGCGCCCTGCTGCATATGGCTTCCTTTTCCATTTTTTATGGAAATTTTATTTATTTTATTAGATGATATACATTGACAGATGAGGTATATCGTGATATAAAGTAAAAAAGAGAAAAGAAAGGAGGAAGCAACTTGTCTATTACAGCGGACACCCTACGGGGGTATACGGATACGATCATTTTGACCCAGCTCATGCGGGGGGACAGTTACGGTTATGAGATCAACCGACAGGTACAGCGCCGCACCGGCGGGGCATACGGTTTCAAGGAAGCTACGTTGTATACAGCGTTTCGGCGGCTGGAACAAAGCGGTCTGATCACTTCCTATTGGGGAGAGGATGGACCGGGAGCCAGACGGCGCTATTATACGATTACGGCGGCCGGAAAACAGTTTTGGGAAGAGCGCAGCCGGGAGTGGGAGGAGACCCGTACCCTGTTGAATGCGCTGCTCGCTTTGGAGGTGGAACATGAATCGGATTGAGACAAAAATTGTGATCATGGTTTCGGGACGTCTGGCTAAAGTGCCGGACAGCGACGAGAAAATGGATCTGATCGAGGAGCTGAGTGAGAATCTCTATCAGCGTTATCTGGATCTTGCGGCAGAGGGACTTGGCGAAGACGATGCGCTTGCGCAGACGATGGACAGCCTGGGGGATGTGGATGAACTGCTGGCTTATCTGCGGGAGGTGCAGGAGCAGCAGGAGGAAGCGGGCCCGTCCTTTGAAAAGAAGGAGGAAGAGAAGACGGGCCGGACAGAACGCGGGTGCAATTTTTCCTTTCACAGGGACTGGGGAAGCGAACTGGAAGGACTCGGGGAAAAGATCGGCTCCGCGGTCAACGCGGCGATGGATATGACGATGGATGCTGTAGACAGTACCTGGGATTTTGTGCGGGATGTGTCCAGACAGGTGAAAGAGCGCTATGCCGAAGGTCGGGGAGCGGCCGCCGGAGAAACGGAGCAGAACGGACAGTCGGGAGAGGGTGCGCAGACCGGGCCGGCCGAAGAGCCGGAAGAGAGTGCACAGGCCGGGCCGGCCGAAGAGCCGGAAGAGAGTGCGCAGGCCGGGCCGGCCGAAGGGCTGGAAGAAGGTGCGCAGACCGGAACGGCCGGCGGGCCGGAAGAGGCAATGCAGCCCAAAGCAGCCTGCGAAGCGCAGGGCGATGGGAATGCTGAAACGGCCGAAGGGCCGGAAGAGAATGCGCAGACCGGGACAGCCGAAGGGCTGGAAGAGGGCGCACAGGCCAGAGCGGCCGAAGATGCGTTCGGGAGAGAAAAGAAGCCGGGCACCCAAAGAACGCTGTCTTTTCAGGCGCGGGAGATCCATTCGCTGGAATGCCGTCTGGGTAATGGGGACATCTGCATCCATCTCGCACCGGAGGAATCGGATGAGATCACGCTGGTCGGAGACACCGGGGAGCTGGAGACTGTCCTGCGGGATGGGACCCTGCGGATCCGACAGGGGAGGACGGTCAGCGCGTCGCTGCTGTTCAGCTGGGGCATGCGGGCCTCTGATGTGGAGCTGACGATCCCGGCTAAGCGCTGGGAAAAGCTGACAGTCATCACCGCAAACGGAGACGTGGAGATCGACGGGAAGCTGCAGTGCGCGGATCTGACCGTCCAGTCCAAAAACGGAGATTTTCATATGGATACCGCGGTGTGCGGGCGAACCAGGATCCAGCTTTCCAGAGGGGACATCGCCGTCGCCGCTGCCACCGGCGATTTCCGGGCGGAGACTAGGAGCGGCGATATCGCGGTGGGGGGAAATCTGTTTTCCTGCCTGATGCGGACCGTCAGCGGCGATGTCAGCTTCCGTGGAAGCGTGGCGGAGGCGGGAAGTCTGGCCGCATACAGCGTCAGCGGGGATATCGACCTGCGGACGGAGCTTCTGCCGCAGAAGGTCAGGCTTTCCTCCACCTCCGGGGATTGTCGGCTCAGGATTCCGCAGAATATCGGTTTCCGGCTGTTCACCAGGACGGTCAGCGGAGATTTCGAATCGAACCTTCCCCTGCGCTCCGCGGATGAGAAGGGAACGGAGAAGATCTATTTGAACGGCGGCGACCGGGAGATCACCATCAGCACCGTCAGCGGCGACATCAGCTTATATACGAAGGACACTTCCATTCAGGAATGAGGTGAGATGGGACTGCAGCGGCCGATGGCCCGCAGAATATCGGAAGCGGGCGCTGCTCATGAGGTATTCCGCCAGGGACGGGCGGAAAAGTTCCTTCCGGCGAGGGGATAGCCCTTCAGGCATAATACGCGCGATGGGCGCATAGGTTGTACCAGTGTACAGGCTTTGGTACAGCCCATGCGCCTTTTTGGCGTATGGATCGCTTCCCCAATGTGCCTGCGAAAGGAGGACAGCCATGTTTGCAGCAAAAACCGTCAAAGAGACCTGCGCCGTCCTGGAGTGCAGCGAAAGAGAGGGCCTTGCCGGGGAGGAAGCCGTAAGAAGGCTTTCGGTCCACGGTCCCAACGTGCTGCGGGAGGAAAGGAAAAAATCGCCGGCGGAAATTTTCCTGGAGCAGCTTTGCGATCCGCTGATCTATGTGCTGCTGGCTGCCGGAGCGGTTTCACTCATGCTGCGGGAAAGGAGCGATGCCGCTATTATTTTTTCTGTTGTGGCGCTGAACGCATTTGTGGGAACGGTACAGGAGGGAAGGGCGAAAAAGGCGCTGGATGCGCTAAAGAATCTCTCCTGGCCCATGGCGCTTGTGATTCGGGATGGGAAGGAAAAGCAGATCAGGACAAGCAGCCTGGTGCCTGGGGATCTGACGGTCCTTACAGCAGGCTGTCAGGTCCCGGCGGACCTGCGCCTTGTGAAGACGGACAACCTGTGGGCGGAGGAATCGGCGCTGACGGGCGAGGCGGTTCCGATAATGAAAAATGCGGCTTTTCTGGCGGATGAAAAGAAGGGACCGCTTCCATTGGGCGATCGACAGAATATGGCCTATATGTCCACTGTCATAACAGAGGGCCGCGGGCTTGGCATTGTGACGGCCACGGGGATGGAAACGCAGATTGGACAAATCGCGGCTATGATAACGGAGAACCGGGAAGAGGCTACCCCTTTGCAGAAGCGCCTTGGGGAATTGGGGAAAATGCTGAGTTTTCTCTCCGTCGGCATTTGCGCGGTCCTGTTTGCCATCGGCCTGCTGCAGAAGCGGGAGCCGTTCGAAATGCTGCTCACAGCCATTTCCCTCGCTGTGGCGGCTGTGCCGGAGGGGCTTCCGGCAGTGGTTACGCTCTGCCTCGCCATGAGTGTGACCCGGATGGCGAAGGTCAATACCATCATTCGGCGGCTGCCCTGTGTGGAGACCCTGGGCGCAGTGAACGTGGTGTGTTCTGATAAAACGGGAACGCTGACACAGAACCGGATGACGGTAACGGTGTGCTACGCGGACGGACGGGAACAGGGAGCGGATGCGCTGAACGGGGAGGAACTGCAGGATTTTCTGACCGGAATGGCCCTCTGCAGCGATGCCGTCCTGGAGGATGCGCAACAGCCCATAGGGGAACCGACGGAGCTGGCGCTGGCGTCGCTGGCAGCGGCATACGGATTTTCGCGAAACCGCCTGGAAAAAAGCATGCCGCGAACGAAGGAGCTGCCCTTTAGTGCGGAGCGGAAAATGATGACTACCTGGCACGGAGCCCAGAGGGTCAGCTATACAAAAGGAGCTCCCGATAGGGTGCTGCCGCGGTGTACGCATATTCTGAAGAAGGGGAAAAGCTGTCCGATGACCCTGCAGGACAGAGAGCGGATTGAAGCGGAAGAACGGCGGCTGAATGCACAGGCGCTGCGCACGCTGGCCTATGCCAAACGGGAAGATGCGGATGGGCCGGTGGAAGAAGGACTCATTTTTCTGGGATTGGCGGGCATGCAGGATCCAATTCGCCCGGAGGCGGCCGGAGCGGTGGAATCTTTCGCGCGGGCGGGCGTAGCTACCGTGATGATCACGGGAGATCATGCGGAGACCGCTTTCGCCATCGGAAAGCAGCTCGGCATTGTCCGGCGGCGGGAGCAGTGCCTGGCGGGAGAAGAATTGGACGCGCTGTCCGAAGCGCAGCTGGAGAAACGTCTGGAAGAGGTGCGGGTGTTTGCCCGGGTATCTCCGGCCGATAAGGTGAGGATTGTCAGAGGTTTTCGGGCAAAAGGGTGTGTGGTTGCGATGACCGGGGACGGCGTTAACGATGCGCCCGCTCTGAAAGCGGCGGATGTGGGCGTAGCCATGGGGAAGAACGGAACGGATGTCGCGAGAGGGGCCGCCGATCTGGTGCTGACGGACGATAATTTTGCCACGATAGAAAAGGCCATGCGGGAAGGAAGGGGTGTCTATGAAAACATCCGCAAATCGGTCATTTTTCTCCTTTCCTCCAACCTGGGAGAGCTTCTGACCATGTTCACGGCGGTGCTTCTGGGATTGGCTGCACCCCTAAGGTCCGTCCATATCCTGTGGATCAACCTGATCACCGATTCTCTGCCTGCGCTGGCGCTGGGAACGGACCGGAACGATACGGCCGCGCTCATGGAGCAGCCGCCCAGGGACGTGAGGGAAAGCCTGTTCGCCCGAGGCGGACTTGCCGGGACCCTCTTTTACGGTATTCTGATCGCGGGGATCAGCCTGGCGGCCTGGTTTTTCGTTCCCTGGACACTGCTGCGGCAGCAGGGAGTGGGTTTTTCCCTGTCAGGCGCTGCCGCACTCCTGGAAAAGAGTGAAGTGCTGTATCGGGCGCAGACCTACGCTTTTACGGTGCTGGGCATGTCTCAGCTGATCCACGCCGTAGGGATGCGCAATGTCAGTAAATCCGTTTTCCGGCTCAATCCGTTGGAAAATCGGCTTATGATCGCTGCGCTTCTGCTCGGTTTTTCTCTTCAGTTTTTGGTGACGGAGATTCCTTTTCTGGTAGATGCGTTTTCCACTGTACGGCTTTCGATTTCGGAATGGATGTTCCTGTCAGGACTGTCTCTGTTTCCCTTGCTTGCCCACGAGCTCCTGGTTTGGCTGGGCGGTATGAGGAAGGCGGGCATATCCGAAGGGGACAGGCAATATATTAGAGTGTGAAGGCCGGAAGCTGTCAAAGAAGGCGGCGTGGAGAGAAAACGGGAACCCGTCAGAAAGGGGAGGACAGGGATGGACAGGACGGATGGGAAGGATGGGACGGACAGAACGGACAGGAAGGACGGGACGGACAGACCAGACAGAACGGACAGGAAGGACGGGACGGACAGGGCGGACAGGAGGGACAGGACGGATGGGATGGACAGGATCCGGCTGCTGTTCCCGGAATCGTTTCGGGAGCGATGGAAAGCGGCGGCGATATCCTGGCAGGACCTGCGGGAGATCCGGCTGCGGGCGCGGCAGCCGGTCATCCTGCTCATGCGTGACGGAGAGTGGTATCCGGATGAGAAGGGCCGCCTGAACCGGGATGCGGGAAATGCGCCGCGCCTGCAGAAAAAAGAACTGGATGCGATCGTAAAGCACATATGCGGCTATTCCCTATACGCCTGTGAAGAAGAAATGCGGAGGGGATATATCAGTGCGGCGGGAGGCGTCAGGGTGGGGATCGCGGGCGAGGTGATCCTGGGACCGGAGGGGACGGTCAGGAATATTCGGCATGTGGGAAGTCTGAATATCCGGGTGCCCCATGAGGCGAAAGGGGCAGCGGGACAACTTCTGCCCTGGCTGTATGAAGGCAGCCGACTCTGCAATACACTGCTCATTTCTCCGCCAGGCTGTGGGAAAACAACGCTGCTGCGGGATATCATCCGGCTGGTCTCCGATGGAAATGCGCGTCTGCCGGGGCAGACGGTCGGAGTGGTGGATGAGCGCTCAGAGCTGTCGGGGTGCTTTCAGGGAATTCCGGAATTCGATCTGGGGAGCAGAACGGACGTATTGGACGCGTGTCCGAAGGCATATGGGATGATGATGCTTTTGCGGTCCATGTCGCCCGGAGCGATCGCGGTAGATGAGCTGGGGGGCGCAGAGGATATTCGGGCGGTTTTGTATGCGGTTCACTGCGGATGCAGTGTGCTTGCCACGCTGCATGCGGATTCCTGTGAAGCGTTTTTCCGGAAGGAGGCGTACGCTGCTCTACAGCAGGAGAAAGTATTTGAGCGAGTGATCCTGCTGGGGAAGAAAGACGGACATTTTTTTGCCGTCCAGATCCGAAACGGGGATGGAAGGCTGCTGGAGGGAGGCATCCCATGCTGAAATGGATAGGTCTGTGTTTTGTGGCAGCCGGAACGGCGGGGACGGGGATGCGCATCTGCCTGGACCGAAAGGCGCGGATTGCTCAGCTCGCCCGGTTGGGACAGATGTTCGGCCGGATTGCCGGAGAAGTTTCCTACAGTCGGACCGGTATATCGGAAATCCTGGAAGAGCTCGGCGAAAAAATGAAAAGGAGCGGGGATTTTTCGCTGGGAGGGACCCTGGAAGCGATTGGACGGGAACTTAGAAACGGCGGCGGGCTGACGGAATTATGGCGGGAGAAAATGAGCGCATATATGGAGAGAAGCCTGCTGCGGCGGGAGGAGAAGGAGCTTGTGCTGTCCTTCCCGGAGACGGTCGATTTCCCGGATGCGCAGCGGCAAAGAACAGCGGTGGAGGCCTTTGCCGGCGCGATGGATCGGGAAAAGGAGGCCGCCCGGAAAAAGGAAGCGGAGGAAAACCGGATGACGATGGCGGTCTGTCTGGCAGGGGGCATACTGGCGGGACTGCTGCTTCTGTAAGCGGATGGATGGAGCAAAAGATCCCTGCGGCGGGAAAAAAGCGGCGCAGAAACTTCTCGGAATCAGGAAAGGCACAGGTAAGCGATGGAAGTCGGTCTGATCTTTAAAATAGCGGCGGTTGGGATCCTGGTGACGATCTTAAGTCAGGTGCTGAAGCACAGCGGAAGAGAGGAGCATGCGTTTTTGCTCTCGCTGGCGGCCCTGATCCTGGTCCTGAGCTGGGTAGTTCCCTACATATATGATCTGTTCGTATCGATTCAGACGCTGTTTTCCCTGTGAAAAGAGGCGGATATATGGAATTTGTCAGGATCGGGATGCTGGCGGTGGCCGGCATCGCTCTGGGGATTCAGTTCAGAAATCAGAAGCAGGAGTACAGCCTGTATGTGGGACTGGCAGTCTGCCTGCTGATTTTTTCCTGTACGCTGGCGTACATGGGACAGGTAAAAGAACAGATGGGAGAAATTTTTGCGTTTGTCGCTTCCGGCAGACAGTATTTTGTCCTGCTGTTCAAGGTAGCGGGCATCACATGGGTGTGCGAGTTCGTGGCGGGTGTCTGCCGGGACAGCGGTTTTTCAGCGGTGGCCGCACAGATGGAACTGTTCGGCAAGATGGCGGTCCTCTTCGCGGGAATGCCTGTGATTCTCGCGCTGGCTAAGACCGTGGCCGGTTTTGCGGGGTGAAAGGGATGGAACATTATCTGGAGCAGCTGGAAATGGAAGAGGTGCTTTCGGAGCTGGAAAGGCTTTTCCCGGATCTGTCCTGGAATCCGGGGAACATTTTTGAGCAGATTCTGGGAGGAGATGTGAAGGGCGCCCTGGATGCGGTCTTAAGGGCCATTCTGCGCGGGATCCAGGCGCAGGCGGAAGGGCTGAGAGGGCTGTTCGCCTTTGTTCTTCTGGTGGGGCTGCTTTCCGTGCTGGTTTCCGTCTTTGTGGAAAGCTTCGAAAATCATCAGATTGCCGGAATCGCGCACTATGTGTTCTTCCTCATGCTCATGACGGTTCTGCTGAAGGTGTTTTCACAGTGCTGTCAAATTGCGAAGGAACTGCTGTCCTTTCTCACGCAGTTCTCCGGACTTGTTTTTCCGGCCTTTTGCCTGTCCGTGGTCCCGGCGGCGGGAAGCGTCACTGCGTCGGGATATTATGAGCTGGCGGTTCTGACCATCTATCTGGCCGAAGCGTTTCTTTCCCGGGTCTGTCTGCCCGCTCTGTCTGCGGTGATGCTGCTGCTTTTGATGAACGGAATCTGGGAGGACGGGAAACTGACGCCCCTGACGGAGCTGCTGGAAAAAGGGCTGAAGTGGGCCTTTGGACTGGTCATGACGGTCGTAGCCGGGCTGGGGATTCTGCAGTCTATGGTGGCGCCGGCGCTGGATGGACTGAAGCGCGGCGCGCTTCAAAAGGCCGTGGCTGCCATTCCGGCGCTGGGAAGTCTGGCGGAAGGGACGGCAGAGCTGGTGCTCGGCTCTGCGGTGCTGCTGAAAAACAGTCTGGGCGTTTTTGTGCTTTTGGGAATTTTTCTGCTCGCCGCCGTTCCGCTCCTGAAGCTGTTTCTCTACGGAATGGTGCTGAAATGCGGCGGCGCGCTCATCGGGATCGTGGCGGATAAGCGGATTTTTGGCTGTGTGAACCGGGCGGCGGACGTGGTATTCCTGGCGCTGCGGCTGGCTGGGACAGGCGTGGCCTGTTTTGTCATCCTGGCGGCCGTCATGACCTGCATGGCGGGGAGGTGAGAACGGGATGGAACGGGCGCTTTCCTGTCTGCGGGAGCTGGCGCTGTTCATGCTGGCGGCGCAGATCATTGTATATTTTCTGCCAGGGAAAAAGTATGAAAAATACGGGAAACTGATCGCCGGAATTGTGGTGTTGGCGAAGGTGGGGTCCCTTTTCCTGGATGTGCAGGAGCTGTCTTGGTCCGGCGAAGAAAACGGGGCTCTTTTTCCCCTTCAGATGCCGGAATGGGAGAAGACGGCCGACACGGCATTGGAGAGGGAGAACGGACGGATGGATCAAAATGGGGATTTTCAGGAACGGACGGCGAAAATGGAGCGGGAAGAGGAGAGCATGGCCGAACGCGGTCTGCTTCAGTCGATAGAACAGCTGCTTTCCCGACCCGCCGCGCAGGCAGGCGTTTCGGTGCTCGATGTACGCTTATCCGGTGGCAGGCTGGTGATCGGCGTCGGAAAACAAGGGGATTTGTCCAAAGAAGGCTCTGACTCGGGAATTTTGCCCGTGAAAGTGGCAGCGGTGAAGGTGGAAACCGGAGAAAAACCGGGAGAAATAAAAGCCCCCTTTTCTGTGACGCAGACGGATACCGCCGGGCTGCGCGGCGCGTTAAGGAAGGATTTGATTTCTGCCTTCTCGGATGCGCTGGGACTGCGGGAAGGCGATTTGGAGGTGGTGGAGCTTGAATAGACTGCGGGACTGGTGCAGACAGAGGATGACGAAAGATAATATGATGATTCTTGCGCTGGTGGGCATTCTTCTGATGGTCATCGCTTTTCCCGAAAAACAGAAAGATGCAGAAGACCAGACGGACGTTTCCTTTGCTCGAATGGAAAAGTCCGAACAAACGGACAGTGAAACGGACAGAATGATGTCAGAAGATGCACAATGGCAGATGCAGGAAGAGACGCTGGCCAGGCGGCTGGAAGATTTTCTGTCCCGTATGGATGGTGTGGGGCAGGTACGGGTGATGCTGACCTTTGCCGCTTCCAAAGAGTGTGTGGTGGAGAAGGATGTCCCGGCGGTCCGTTCACAGACAGAAGAAACGGATGCGGCGGGCGGGAGCCGGAGCGTCCTGTCCGAAACGGCGGAGGAGGATACGGTCTATGCGTCAGACGGTTCCGGCGTGAAGAATCCGTATGTGAAGAAAGTTCTGGCGGCCCAGGTGGAAGGCGTGACCGTGCTGGCCCAGGGCGGAGATTCCTGGGAGGTACAGAAGAACATAACCGATGTGATCGAGTCATTATTCGGTGTTGAGGCACATAAGATAAAAGTAGCAAAGATGGGGACCGTATCGCAGTGAACGGTTTTCAGAGCGGAAATCTGAGGAAAGCAGAGGGAGCAGAAATTGAAAAATGTGTTCAAACGCAATCAGATCATGATCACAGCCCTCGCCATCATGATAGCTGTGGCGGGCTACCTGAATTTTGCGGGGACGAAAATTTCCGAAGAGGAAATGGTGAGCGCGGACGCGCAGCTGGCAGAAGAGGACATGACGGCGCTGCTGGATCTGTCGGATGAGGATATCGCGGAAGAGATCCCGGGGCTGGAGGACGATGGGGAGGCCATAGCGGCGGAGAATTTCCTGGATATGGATATGCAGGTGGCGGACCAGGCCAATCTTTCCGTCGTCTCGGATTATATGGATGAAGAGGAGGCGGAAGCGGCCGAGGGGGATACGGTGATGAATCCGGAAGCTGAGGTACAGGACGGGGAGACGCCCGGGGAAGCTGTCTTTACGAGCTCGGGTGCCATGTCTTCCCTTTCAGGGGCCAGACTGCTGAAGGAACAGACCAGGGCGCGCAATAAGGAGACGCTTTTGGAAATCATCAACAACGCCAACATCAGTGAGGGCCAGAAGCAGGAGGCGGTGGACAATATGATCGCCATGACGGACGTGGCGGAACGGGAGTCTTCCGCTGAAATCCTGCTGGAGGCCAGAGGATTCGACTCTGCGGTGGTAACGATCACCGATGACTGGGCGGATGTTGTGGTAGGGAATACGACGCTGACGGATATGCAGTGTGCGCAGATTGAGGATATCGTATCCAGGAAGACCGGAATCAGCGCGGAGAATATTGTGATCAATCCGTTTTTGGAGGATTAGAGAAACGGGGCAGCCCCTGTCCAAACAGTTTGAGAAAAGGCGTGCCAAAACGAAAGGAATGTGTTACACTGTTTAAAGCAGCGGGAAAGCTTCGGCGGCCGGCGCGGGCACAGCCGGCAGACGGGGAAGCGTTTTGGCGAAAAAGATCTTTTGCACGTAAGAAATTCCCGTATGGGAAAGGAGATATGCGGTTTGAGAAGAGTGTTTTTGATCGTGCTGGACAGCGTGGGAATCGGCGCGATGCCGGATTCGGCGGAATATGGGGATGTGGGAACCAACACGCTGAGGGCGGCATCCGCAAGTCCGTATTTTCATCTGCCCAATCTGGAACGGATGGGACTGTTTCATATAGACGGCGTTGACTGGCACGCGCGGCAGACTGGTTTTACGGGACGGATCGCACGCATGAAAGAGGCGTCCCGGGGAAAAGATACGACCATAGGGCACTGGGAGATCGCGGGCCTGTATTCGCCCAGGCCGCTGCCCACCTATCCGGACGGTTTCCCGGAAGAGGTGCTGAGGCGTTTTTCGGAACAGACCGGGCGGGGCGTGCTGTGCAACCTGCCTTATTCCGGTACGGAGGTCATTCGGGACTACGGTGACGAACACGTTCGGACAGGCAAATATATCGTCTATACTTCGGCGGACAGCGTTTTTCAGATCGCGGCCCATGAGAATGTGGTGCCCCTGGAAGAGCTGTATCGAAGCTGTGAAATCGCGCGAAAGATTCTGACGGGAGAGCACGGCGTCGGGCGTGTCATCGCGCGCCCCTTTGCCGGAGAGAGCGGTCATTATTTCAGAACGTCCGGGCGTCATGATTATTCTCTTCTGCCGCCGGGCACCACGATGCTGGATCAGCTTTCGGAGGCGGGAAAGGATGTGATCGGCATTGGGAAGATACGGGATATCTTCGCCGGGAAGGGGATCACGGAATATGTGACCACCGCGGGCAATGCGGACGGGATCGAAAGGACGCTGGAATATTTGCGGAAGGATTTCGACGGCCTTTGCTTTGTGAACCTGGTGGATTACGATATGCTCTACGGACACAGGCGGGATGTGGACGGATATGCGAAGGCACTCACCGCCTTTGATGAGAAGCTGCCGGAGCTTCTCGCCCTGCTGCGGGAAGAAGATGTCCTGATGATCACGGCGGACCATGGCTGTGATCCTTCTTACCGGCAGACGACGGACCATACGAGGGAATACACGCCGTTTCTGATGGCGGGGCCTGGGGTGGAGCCGGCGAATCTGGGGACCCGGGACAGCTTTGCGGATATCGCTGCCACGGTGTTGGATCTGTTCGGAATCCGGCCGTGCTTTGCGGGCACGTCCATGCTGCTTCCTCCGACGTGACCGGTCTTTTCTGAAGTTGTTGACAGAACGCGAAAAGACTGGCAAAATGGGAAAGGCCGCGCGGTTTGGGCCGGACATGGAACGGAAAGCGGGAAATGCCGGCGGCGCGGCGAAAATCTGGAGGATGAGACATTGGGCAGCTTAAAAGAGGAAATAAACAGGAGAAGAACGTTCGCCATTATTTCGCACCCGGATGCGGGCAAGACCACTCTGACGGAGAAGCTTCTGCTCTACGGAGGGGCGATCAATTTGGCCGGGTCAGTAAAGGGAAAAGCGACCGCCAGACATGCGGTGTCTGACTGGATGGAGATTGAGAAGCAGAGGGGGATTTCCGTCACCTCCTCTGTGCTGCAGTTTGAATATAACGGATACTGTATCAATATTCTGGACACGCCGGGGCATCAGGACGCGGGAAGGGGAATACCTACAGGACACTGATGGCCGCGGATTCGGCCGTCATGGTCATTGACGGCGGCAAAGGCGTGGAGGCGCAGACCCGCAAGCTGTTCAAAGTATGCGTGATGCGCCGGATACCGATCTTTACCTTCATCAACAAGATGGACCGGGATGCGAACGATACCTTTGAGCTGCTGGATGAGATCGAGAAGGAGCTCGGCATCGCGACCTGTCCGATGAACTGGCCCATCGGTTCCGGAAAGAGCTTTAAAGGGGTATATGACAGACAGAAGCAGTGTGTGATCACTTATACCGATACGGAAAAGGGGACAAAGGAAGGGGAAACGCAGGAAATCCCGCTTTCGGAGCTGGACAGGCTCACCGGTTTTGTCGGCGAGAACCTGAAGGAGAAGCTGGTTGAAGAAATCGAACTTCTGGACGGGGCCAGCGCCGAATTTGACCTGGAGCAGGTGCGCCGCGGCGTTCTTACCCCCGTGTTTTTCGGCTCTGCCCTGACCAACTTCGGCGTGGAGGATTTCCTGAAGCATTTTCTGCAGATGACGACGACGCCATTGGCCAGAAAGTCGGATGCCGGGATGGTGGATCCGGTGGAAGCGCCCTTTTCCGCTTTTGTGTTTAAAATACAGGCCAACATGAATAAAGCGCACAGGGACAGGGTCGCTTTTATGCGGATCTGTTCCGGCAGGTTTGATGCTGATATGGAGGTGCGGCACGTACAGGGGAACCGTGTCATGCGCCTGTCTCAGCCGCAGCAGCTCATGGCCAACGACCGCAGGATTTTGTCAGAAGCGTATGCGGGAGATATCATCGGCGTATTCGATCCGGGAATCTTTTCGATCGGAGATACGCTTTGCATGCCGAAGGACAATTTCGCCTATGAGGGGATCCCGACCTTTGCGCCGGAGCATTTTGCCAGGGTGCGGCAGATGGATACGATGAAACGGAAGCAGTTCGTCAAGGGGATCAGCCAGATCGCGCAGGAGGGCGCCATTCAGATCTTCCAGGAGTTCAATACGGGCATGGAGGAGATCATTGTCGGCGTGGTGGGTGTGCTGCAGTTCGACGTGCTGAAATTCCGGCTGGAGAATGAGTACAATGTGGACATTCGGCTGGAACCGCTGCCCTATGAACACATTCGGTGGATCGAGAACAAGGAAGAGGTGGACCTGACCAAGCTGGTGGGAACCTCAGATATGAAAAAGGTTCGGGATTTGAAGGGCGATCCGCTGCTTTTGTTTGTCAATCCCTGGAGCGTGGGCATGGTGCTGGAGCGCAATAAGGGACTGGTGCTTTCCGAGTTCGGGCGCGGCTGAAGGCAGACCGGTCAGATCGGTGCCGCTTAGCGCCTGTATTCCGGGGCGAAGGGCGCTGGAAGGAATAGGGGAATATGGGGAAAGGGGTACGTTGTTGGGGCATATTTGGCCTGTGTGTTTTCCTGGCGTCAGCCGGCTGCGGCCGGCTGACAGGGAATGTGCGGGATGCGGACGAGGGGGACGGCAGGACGGCGGACAGCCTGTGGACGGAAACGGAGCCGAATAAGGCTCCGGGCGGTTTCCTGCCGGAAGAAGGCTTTTTCGAAGCGGGAAATGCGGAAGCGGATTTTTCGGAGGCGGACGCGGAAGGAGCGAATCAGCCGGAGACCGCAGGCGAGGCGGAAACGGCTTCCGGGGCCGGAGAAAGTCCGGTTTTGGAAGGGACGGGCCAGAAGCAGGAGTCTTCCGGGGGGACGGAGCGGGAGCAGCATGCTGAGGCAGCGATAGAGCAAAAGATGCCGACGGAGAACCTGGACGAATTGGAACAGATGCTCCTGGAGGGCCGTTTTTATTATAACTATTCGCTGCTCACGCAGCAGGAGGACAAACGGCTGTATCTGGAGATCCTGTGTTCCCTTCTGAGGCTGGATGAGGGCACGAGGCTGTCTGCTGTGGATACTGCGCAGGTGGAGCGGATGTTTGACCGGGTGATGGCGGATCATCCGGAGATTTTTTATGTGGACGGATATGAATGTACCACTTATACGCTGGCCGGGGAACTCATCCGGATAGCGTTCAGGGGCTCCTATACCATGGACCCTGCGCAGATTGAAAATAGGCGCATGATGCTGGAAAGCGCGGCAGACGACTGGCTGTCCGGGGCCGGGACGGCGGTTGACGATTACGGAAGGGTAAAATATCTGTATGAGTCTCTGATCGTGCGCACGGAATATGAGCTGGAAAGTCCGGACAGCCAAAATATATGCTCTGTCCTGCTCGGCGGAAAGTCCGTTTGCCAGGGGTATGCCAAAACGCTGCAGTATCTGTGTCAGAGGCTGGGGATTCCGGCGCTGCTGGTAACCGGCAGGATCAAAGGACAGGGACATGCCTGGGATCTGTTGATGCTGGACGGAGAATGGTATTATGTGGACCCGACCTGGGGGGATGCTTCCTATCGGCGAACGGAGGGGAGTGCGCTCAGCGCAGGGGTCTTTCCGGCTGTGAATTATGATTATTTCTGCGTGACGACGGAGCAGCTGGAACGGACGCACGAGCTGGCCGCGGGTCAGACGCTCCCGGTATGCAGCGCGGTGGCGGATCAGTATTACCGCCGGGAGGGGCTGTACCTGGAGAGCGCCGATGAAGCTGTGCTTGCGGCACTCTTCTCGCAGGCTGCGGTACAGGGAAAGCAGACGGTGATGTTTCAGTGCGCCAGCGATCAGGTATACGAGGAGGTCTATCAGCTTCTCATAACCGGACAGAAAGTGTTCGCGTTTCTTCCCGTTCGCAGTCAGACAGTAGCCTATGTGCATTTTAAGGAACAGAGGACCTTTTGTTTCTGGCTGGAGAGCGGGGAGAAGAATTCGTAAACGCGGCGCAGATTATCGTTTAAAAAAGGCTGTGCAAATGTAGTGTATTTTGTTATAATAGAGCGGAAAGCAAAGGAGGATTAAAATGGAAAAAGAAACCAGTACCAACACCTATGTGCTTCAGGAGGATGAGAATATCGGTTCCGTGCGGATCGCGGACGAAGTGGTGGCCATGATCGCATCGCTGGCAGCGACGGAAGTGGATGGGGTATCTTCCATGGTCGGCAATATTACCAACGAGCTGATGAGTAAGGTGGGCATGAAAAATCTTACCAGGGGCGTCCGTGTGGACGTGCAGGGCTCGAATGTGAAAGTGGAACTGGCAGTTTTGATGGAATATGGCTACAATATCCCGGGAACCAGCCAGAAAGTGCAGGAACGCGTGAAAAATGCCATTGAAAATATGACCGGATTAAATGTGACGGATGTGAATATTCGAATTACGGGCATCAATATGAATTCCGGAAAATGACAGGACGTTGGGGACTTCCTGCTGCTGCGCATGGAGCGTGCTGCGGGAATTTCCTGTGTCCATAAGGATAGCCGGTGCTGTGGGATGTCTGTGCGCCGTTTGGCCGTGAGGGAGGGCTGATGAACAGAAGAGAGCTGAGGGAACAGGTTTTCAAGCTCCTGTTTCGTGTGGAATTCAATGCAAAGGATGACATGCCTGGACAGTGTGAACTGTTTTTTGACGACGGAGAAATTGCGATTTCCGAAAAGGACAGAGCGTATATTCAGGGGAAATATGAGAAGATTTCCGCGCTGCTGGATCAGATTGACGGCATGATCAACGAGACGGCCGTGGGCTGGAGCACGGGACGGATGGGGAAAGTGGATCTGACGATCCTTCGGCTGGCTGTTTATGAGATCCGTTTTGATGAGGATGTGCCGACGGGCGTGGCCATCAATGAAGCGGTGGAGTTGGCCAAGAAATTCGGGCAGGACGGATCATCCGGTTTTGTGAACGGTGTCCTCGCGAAGTTCGCCTGACGGAAAACAGGGGATCTATGAAAAACGTATATACAGTAGGCCAGGTAAATGCCTATATCAAAAATATGTTTACCCAGGATTTCCTGCTGCGTTCTCTGATGGTAAAGGGGGAGGTGAGCAACTGTAAGTATCACACCTCCGGACACATTTATTTTACCCTGAAGGACGAGAAGGGGATGATGCCCTGTGTCATGTTCGTCCGCGATAGGAAGGGACTGAATTTCCGCCTTCAGGAAGGGCAGCAGGTCATCATCACAGGCCGTATCGATGTCTTTGAGAGGGACGGGAGATACCAGCTTTACGCCCAGGAGATTGTGCTGGCCGGGGCGGGGTTCCTCTATGAACGGTTCGAACAGCTCAAACGCGATCTGTCTGAACGGGGAATGTTCGCACCGGAATATAAGAAGCCGATTCCCAAATATATCCGGACGCTGGGAGTCGTCACGGCGCCGACCGGAGCGGCTGTGCGGGATATCATCAATATCACCGCGCGCAGGAATCCATATGTCCAGATCATCCTCTATCCGGCCATCGTGCAGGGGCCGCAGGCCGCGGAGAGCATCGTAAACGGGATCCGCGCGCTGGAACGGCTGAATGTGGACGTTATGATCGTTGGCCGGGGCGGCGGTGTCATTGAGGATCTTTGGGCTTTCAATGAAGAGATTGTGGCGCAGGCCATTTTCGACTGCAGTGTTCCGATCATTTCCGCGGTGGGGCATGAAACGGATTTCACGATTGCCGATTTCGTGGCAGATCTGCGGGCGCCTACGCCGTCAGCAGGGACGGAGCTGGCTGTTTTTGATTATGAACAGTTCCGGGAACGGTTGGCGGATCTGTCAGAAGGGCTGCGGGTCAGAATGCGCCGAAAAGTGGACTGGGACCGGATGCGTCTGAAACGGCTGGGTGTGAAACTGCAGTATCTGAGTCCGGCCGGAAAGATCCGGGAAAAACGCAGTGAGCTTGGCAAGCTGGAAGAACGGCTGAAAGAACGGATGAAAGACCGGCTTATGGCGGAACGCCATCGGCTGGCGGTGGCGGCGGAACGCATAAAGGGGCTGTCTCCCGCGGAGAAGCTGAGCCAGGGATTTTCCCATGTGGCAGATGCGGCAGGGCGTACGGTGACAGACGTGCATCGGGTGGAAACGGGGGATCTTCTGACGATCCATGTGAAAAATGGCCGGATCCTGGCGGAAGTGAAGAAAAAGGAAGAATGGCAATGGATGAAGAATGGATGACAATGGACGAAGCGTTCGCGAAGCTGAATGAGGTGATGAAGTCGCTGGAGGACGAAAACATCTCTCTGGAGGAGTCCTTTCAGCTTTATCAGCAGGGCATGCAGCTTTTAAAATACTGTAATGACGGCATCGACGCAGTGGAGAAGAAGGTGCTGGTGATCAACGGGGAGGGAAAGCTGGATGAGTTTTGAGGAAACCCTGGCCAAACGGAGCGCGGAGGCGGAGCGCGTTCTGGCGGCCTATCTGCCAAAGGCGGAGGGGCCTGCAGGTACCGTTCTGGAAGCCATGCGCTACAGCGCCATGTCAGGCGGCAAACGGCTGCGTCCGGTGCTGATGTATGAATGTTATACGCTTTTCGGCGGGAAAGGCACCTTTGTGGAGCCTTTTATGGCCGCCCTGGAGATGATACACAACTATTCCCTGGTACATGACGATCTCCCGGCGATGGATAACGACGAATACAGGAGAGGCAGGAAAACCACCTGGTGCGTGTACGGGGACGGCATGGCCGTGCTGGCAGGGGACGGTCTGCTCAACTGTGCGTTCGAAACGGCAGCCAGGGCCTTTGATTTCGCAGGGACGGGAGAAAAGGGAGAAGCGCTTCCCCCGGAAGAGAGCGGGAAACGTTTTCGTGCTGCGGCGCGGGCGATGCAGGTGCTGGCGAAAAAAGCCGGCGTTTTCGGAATGATCGGCGGCCAGTGTGCGGATGTGGAAGCGGAGAAGCTGCCGTCTGGGGCGGTGACGGAAGAGCTGCTTCTCTATATCCATCAGAATAAAACAGCTGCGCTGATCGAAGCGGCCATGATGATCGGCGCGATCCTGGCAGGAGCGGATGCGGAAACGGTGGCGTGCATGGAACAGGCTGCACGGAGCATCGGCATCGCTTTTCAGATTCAGGATGACATCCTGGATGTAGTCAGCACCACGGAGACGCTGGGAAAGCCTGTGGGCAGCGATGAGAAGAACAATAAGGTCACGTATGTGCGTCTGAATGGACTGGAAAAGTCCAGAATGGAAGTGGACAGGCTGTCCAGAGAGGCGCTGGATATCCTGCGTTCCTTTGGGGCGCGCGATCTTTTCCTGGAAACACTGGTGGAGCGCCTGATCACCCGTGAAAAGTAAAAGGAGGCAGCCATGCTGCTGGATCAGATACAACAGACAAACGATATCAAGAAAATAGCGCCGAAGGACTATCCGCAGCTGGCCGAAGAAATCCGGCAGTTTTTGATCGAGAAGATCAGCCATACCGGGGGGCATCTGGGCTCCAATCTGGGAGCGGTAGAGCTGACAATGGCTCTGCATTTGGCTCTGAATCTTCCCGAGGACAAGATCGTGTGGGATGTGGGGCACCAGTCTTATACCCATAAGCTTTTGACCGGACGACGGGAAGGGTTTGAGAATCTTCGCAAATATGGCGGTATGAGCGGCTTCCCGAAACGCAAGGAGAGCGACTGTGACTGTTTTGATACGGGGCACAGTTCCACTTCTCTTTCCGCCGGGCTGGGGTTGGTCCGGGCCAGGGATATCGTGAAGGGCACCAATACGATCGTGTCCGTCATCGGGGACGGCGCGCTCACCGGCGGCATGGCATATGAGGCGCTGAACAACGCGGCCCGGATGGAGACGAATTTCATCATTATTCTCAATGACAACAATATGTCTATCTCTGAGAACGTGGGAGGCGTGTCCAAGTATCTGAACAATATCCGTACGTCCAGCGCATACCTGGATGTGAAGGACAGCATTTACAACGCCATCCGGAAGACGAAATACGGGGACGGGGTGGTCACCGGCGTCCGCCGTGCCAAGAACAGTCTGAAACAGCTGGTGATTCCGGGCATGTGGTTTGAAGATATCGGCATCACCTATCTGGGGCCGGTGGATGGGCACGATGTGAAGGGACTGGTACGCGTCATAAAAGAAGCGAAACGGCGCAAGAACTGTGTGTTGATCCATGTGATGACGCAGAAGGGAAAAGGATACGGACCGGCCGAAAAGCATCCCGCCCGTTTTCATGGCGCGGAGCCTTTCGATGTCGCGACGGGCGTGCCTTTGAAGAAAAAGACGAAGGCAAATTATACGGATGTATTTTCCACGGTCATGGTGAAACTGGGTGCCAGGCACGAGGATGTGGTGGCGATCACGGCGGCCATGGCGGACGGTACGGGACTGAAGCGGTTTCGAAGTGTATATCCGGAGCGCTTTTTTGACGTAGGGATCGCGGAAGAGCATGCCGTGACCTTTGCGGCCGGGCTGGCGGTTGGGGGTCTGCATCCTGTGGTGGCGATCTACTCTTCTTTCCTGCAGAGGGCCTACGATCAGATTCTTCACGATGTCTGCCTGCAGAATCTGCCTGTGATTTTGGCCATAGACAGGGCCGGGCTGGTGGGAAGCGACGGGGAGACGCACCAGGGCATTTTCGATCTGTCCTATCTTTCTTCCATTCCCAATATGCATATCCTGGCTCCTAAGAACAAATGGGAGCTTTCCGATATGATGAAGTTCGCTTACGATTTCAAGGGACCGATCGCGATTCGGTATCCCAGGGGAGAAGCCTTCGACGGACTGGCGCAGATGCGCGCGCCCATTGAAATGGGAAAGAGCGAAATGCTCTATGAGGAAAACGGCATCGCTATTTTCGCGCTGGGCAGTATGGTGGAAACCGCGCTGGGGGTGCGGGAGGCTCTGAAGGAGCAGGGACGCGCCTGTACGCTGGTGAATGCCCGGTTCGCGAAGCCTTTGGATGAAGAGATGATTCGGCGCCTGTCCCAAAACCATGCTCTGATCGTGACCATGGAAGAGAATGTGGCCAGCGGCGGTCTCGGGGAAAAGGTGCGGGCTCTGGCGGACGAAGAACGGCTGCCGGTTCGAATCCTGTCCATTCACATTCCGGATGAATATGTGGAACACGGCAATGTGGAGATCCTCAAGCAGGAAATCGGCATAGACAAACAGTCTATTTTGAAAAAAATCAACAGGGAATTGGCATGAAGGAGCGTTTGGACGTGCTGCTGGTAAGGCGCGGGCTCGCTCCTTCCAGAGAAAAAGCAAAGGATGCCGTCAGATCCGGTGCGGTTTTCGCGGACGGAAAAAGGGCGGACAGGCCCGGCGCACTGTATGAAGCGGATACGGTGCGGATCGAGATGGGGGATGTCTCTCTGCCGTACGTGAGTCGGGGAGGGCTGAAGCTGGAAAAGGCGTTGGGGGCTTTTTCACTGATGCTGCGGGGAAACGTATGCATGGATATCGGAGCGTCCACCGGCGGTTTTACGGACTGTATGCTGCAGCGCGGCGCGGCGAAGGTCTACGCGGTGGATGTGGGACACGGACAGCTGGCCGAAAAGCTTCGGGAGGATCCGAGGGTCATCTGTATGGAAGGGATCAACTTTCGGTATTTGACCGGGACCGAGATCCCGGAAGAAGTCGATTTTATCTCTGTGGACGTCTCCTTTATTTCCCTGGCAAAGATCCTGGTTCCGGCCCGGCGGTTTTTAAAACCGGGAGGGAAAATGGTTTGTCTGGTCAAGCCTCAGTTTGAGGCCGGACGGGAACATGTGGGGAAAAAGGGCGTGGTAAAGGAGCCCTCTGTCCATCGGAATGTTCTGAAAAAGATCGTCGATCTTGCGGCTCTGACGGGCTTTTTGGTGATCGGCCTGACTTTTTCTCCCATCAGAGGCGCGGAGGGAAATACGGAGTATCTGATCTGTCTGGAAAAGGCGGAATCGGCAGCGGAACATGCTTTGCCCGCCTCGGAACAGGAGGTCGAAAAACGGCTGGCGGATCTTCTGGCGTCGAAAGAAGGTCCCTCCTGCCGGCCGAAGATGCTGGCATTGATCGGGCAGACCGTGGAGGCAGCAGGCAGAACGCTGCGAAGGGCGAACGTAGGAGAACCGATATGAAGCATTTCCTGATCGTTACCAATAAATTGAAGGATCCTCAGTTCGTCTGGACGGAGAGGATACGCGGATATCTGGAGCGCTTTGGATGCACCTGCAGCGTATATGCGGGCGAAATCTCCAAAGAGACGTGGCGGACCATACTGCGGGAACGGAAGGAGAGGGCAGATGCCATTCTGGTGCTGGGCGGCGATGGAACGATGATCAACACTGCCAGGGATACGGCGGACGGCCGGATCCCGGTGCTGGGCATCCGTCTGGGAACGCTGGGGTATCTGACCGAGGTGGAATGCGGCAATCTGGAGCCCGCACTGAACCGGCTCCTGGAGGGGGCGTATGCCGTAGAAGAGCGGATGATGCTGTCGGGGCAGGTGATTCGGGCCGGAAATCTGCTGGCGGACGCCCGCGCTCTCAACGATATCGCCATCACGCGCAACGGCCGTTTGCAGATGCTCTATTTTATGATCCATGTCAATGGGATTCTTCTTCGCGAATATTACGCGGACGGAATCATTCTAGCGACGCCGACCGGGTCTACCGGATACAATATGTCGGCGGGGGGCCCCATTGTGGAACCTGGGGCCAGGCTGATCCTGCTGACGCCGATCTGCGCCCATACCCTGCAGACGAGAAGCGTGATCCTGCGGCCGGAAGATGAAATCGTGATCCGGATCCGGGAACGGGAAGGCAGGGAGAATCAGCCTGTGGAGGTTTGCTTCGACGGCGGGCAGAACCTGGCACTTTTGCCAGGAGACGAAGTCCGGATCACGAAGAGCGAAAAGAGCGCATCTCTGATCCGTCTGAGTGAGGCCAGCTTTCTGGATGTGCTGCACCAAAAGCTCAGCGATTGAAGGGCACGTGTTTGGCAGGAAAAGATGGATGGCGTTTGTATGCGCTGGGCGGCAGGAGGATGAGATTTTAAAATGAAACAGGGCAGACATCAGAAAATTGCGGAACTGGTATCCGACATGGAAATCGAGACGCAGGAGGAACTGGCGGCCCTTTTAAAAGAGGCCGGCTTTGCGGTCACTCAGGCTACGGTATCCAGGGATATCCGGCAGATGCATCTTTCCAAAGTCCCCGCGGCGGGGGGAAAACAGAAGTATGCGCTTCTGAAACAGGAGGAAACGCCTTCCGACAAATACATACGGGTTCTCAAGGAGGGCTTTGTCTCCATGGACAAAGCGCAGAATATTCTGGTGCTGCGGACGGTTTCCGGCATGGCGATGGCTGTCGCGACGGCCATAGATGCGCTGCAGATGAAGGAAGTGGTCGGCTGTATTGCCGGAGATGATACGATCATGATCGCTGTGCGTTCCGCTGAGGAAACGGAAAGGTTGATGGATAAGTTTCGGGAACTGCTGCGGGAATGAGAAACGTTCTCCCGCAAAGGAGGCTTTGAGGGCCTCTTTTTTGAGAGGGCTGTCCCATACGGAATGGTTTTTCGATGGACAATGCCGTCTGGACGTCGGGAGAAAGAGGAGAAATAAGTGTTAGAAAGTTTGTATGTAAAAAACCTGGCGCTGATCCGGGAAATAGAGGTTTTCTTCGGGCCGGGACTCAATGTTCTGACGGGGGAAACCGGCGCCGGAAAATCCGTCGTTCTGGGTTCAGTGGCCCTGGCGCTGGGGTCAAAGGCGGATCGGGATATGATCCGAACCGGCGCGGACCATGCGCTGGTGGAACTGACCTTTTCGGTTACGGAAGAAGAAAGGGCGGCCATTGAGGCGCTGGAGATTCCCATGGAGAACAATACGGTTGTGCTGCAGCGGCGGATTATGCCGGCGCGGAGCCAGTCGCGGGTCAACGGGGAAACGGTGAACGCCCGGGTTCTCAGGGAACTGGCCGGTCTATTGATTGATATTCACGGTCAGCATGACAGCCAGATCCTTCTGCAGACCAGACGGCATCTGGAGATTTTGGACGACTATGGCGGCCCGGAACTGGCGGAAGCGAAGAGAAAGGTCAGGAGCGCCCATGGGGTTTACAGCACGCTGGCCCGTGAAATCGAGGAGAATGCGCTGGACGAGACAGCGCGCCGCAGAGAACTCTCCCTCGCCCGCTTTGAGGCGGAAGAAATCGCCAGTGCGGGGCTGACGGAGCACGAAGACGAAAGGCTGGAAAAAGACTATCGCAGAATGGCAAACGGCAGGCGAATCGCGGAATGTGTGAACGCGGTTCATGCCCTGACCGGTTATGACAGCGGGGCGGGGGCAGGAGAGGCCACCGGAAGGGCGCTGCGGGAACTGGCAGGAGTTCTTTCTTTCGATGAAAAATTGGAAGATCTTTACAGCCTGCTGAGCGATGCGGATGCGCTGCTCAACGACTTCAACCGAAGCGTTTCCGAGTATTTGGCAGAAATAGAATTTGACGGCGCCGCGTTTGAAATGACGGAGGAACGGTTAAACTGTATTAACCGATTGAAGGATAAATACGGGAAGACGATTGCGGAAATTCTTTCTTATGGGAAAGAACGGGAGGAAGAGGCGGAACGTCTGGAAAATCAGGATGCATGGCTTGAGAAAAAGCGCGCCAGTTTAAAGAAGGCGGAAACCGAAATGCGGTCGGCTGCGGCCAGACTGAGCCAGCTGCGCAGGGCCGCCGCAAAGCGCCTGTCCGAGGAATTGTGCGCTGCGCTTTCGGATTTGAATTTTTTGCATGTGGATTTTGAAGCGGCCCTGACGCCGAAAGAAATCTGTACGGCGGACGGAATGGATGATGCGGTGTTTCTGATCTCGACCAATCCCGGAGAACCCGTAAAACCGCTTTCTTCCATAGCCAGCGGAGGAGAACTGTCCCGCATCATGCTGGCGCTGAAAACCGTTACGGCGAAACAGGAGAGCGGGAAAACGTTCATTTTTGATGAGATCGATGCCGGGATCAGCGGAAAGACCGCATGGAAGGTTTCGGAGAAGCTGGGGCTTTTGGCCGGAAGCCATCAGATCATCTGCATTACCCATCTTCCGCAGATCGCTGCTGCCGCGGACACGCATTTTTATATCGAAAAAAATGCGGTGGAGGAAAGAACGGCGACTTCGATCAGGAAATTGTCGGAGGGTGAGAGCTTACAGGAACTGGCAAGGCTGTCCGGAGCCGCGCAGATAACGGAAAGCGTGCTCCAGAACGCCAAAGAGATGAAGGAATTGGCAGAGAAAAATAAATAGAAGGGAACATACTAAAGAGGACGCTGCCAGGGCAGACGTCCTCTTTTCATATGACAGAAAATCCCTTTTTCCGCCGTATGAAAGAAGTGAAAATTGCAGAAGAAAGGAGCGGAAAAATGGGAAAAAGAATAGGAATAATCAAAAAAGCGCTGTTTGCTCTATGGATGATCCTTCTGTTCGCGGGACTGCCTGCGTGTTGGCTGGTTCATACATGGAAAAAGGTCCCTGCTTCCATTCGGCTCAAGGTCGGCGTGGAACAGAGGCTTTCTTTGAATGTGCCGGTACGCGGAGATGTTCGGCCGGGAACAGAAAATGCGCAGGGGGTGATACCGGCCATCGGTATGGATCTGACCAGTGAAAATGCCGGCCTCCTTTCCATCGATCTCAGCCGCCCAGTGACTATTTTGGCGAATCAGACCCGTTCCTATACCATGGATGCCAGGCTGTTTGGCGTTTTGCCCTTTAAGACGGTTGAGGTGCAGGTCATCCCGGATGAAAAGCTGATTCCGGCGGGAATTCCGGTCGGAATCTATGTGAAAACAGACGGCCTTCTCGTCATAGCGCAGGGGGAGTTTGAAGGCGCCGATCATACGAGAAAGGAACCGGCAAAACATCTTCTGGAGGCGGGAGATTATATCCTGAAGGCGGATGGGGAAGAGGTCGGAACGAAGGCGCAGTTTATGAAACGGGTGGCGAATACTTATGGGAATGAAATGGTGCTCACGATCCGCAGGGGGGAAGAGATTTTTGATGTCCGGATAAAACCGGAGCAGAACGCGGAAGGAGAATATAAACTGGGAATCTGGATCAGGGATAATGCCCAGGGAGTAGGAACCATGACGTACCTGGAAGAGAACAATACCTTCGGCGCGCTGGGCCACGGCATCAATGATACCGACACCACAATGCTGATGAATGTGAAAGGGGGAAGCCTGTACCGGACGGAGATCATTGCGGTGAAGAAGGGAGAGGATGGCAGTCCCGGGGAATTGACAGGAATTATCGATTACAATCCGGAGAATAAGATCGGAACGATCGAGGTGAATTCTGTGGGCGGCATTTTTGGCATACTGAACGACGATTCACTCCGGCATCTGATCGGTCAGGCGCTGCCCATCGGATTGAAACAGGATGTGCGGACAGGACCGGCCCAGATTCTCTGCTGTGTCGGCCAGGATCAGAGGCCGCAGCTTTATGATGTGGTGATCCGTGCGGTGCATCTGGACCATGACAATGTCAATCGGGGACTGGAACTTACGGTGACAGATCCTGATTTGCTGGAGAAAACGGGGGGAATTGTGCAGGGAATGAGCGGCTCCCCTATTTTGCAGGAGGGGAAAATCATCGGCGCCGTGACGCATGTGCTGGTCAATGATCCCACCAGAGGATACGGAATCTTTATCGAAAACATGCTCGCCCAATGAACAGCGCCCATAGCACCCTTTTCTGTCGCGGTGAATGTCGTGGAATGAAATTCAAATAAACCTATTTACTTAGTATGTTAATTGTGATATAATCATCGCGAAGTAAGAAAAGAGAAAATGGAGAATGGAAAATGGGCATGGGAAAATATGTATATATGGATCAGGCTGCGACGACAAAGATCAGCGAGCGGGCGCTGGGGGCGATGATGCCCTGCTTTACGGAAGCCTTTGGAAATCCTTCCAGCCTGCATGAAGCGGGACGGGACGCGGAGGCGGTTGTGGAGCAGGCGCGGGCACGGATCGCGGCCTGCTTTCATGCGGAGCCATCAGAGATTTATTTTACCTCTGGCGGCAGCGAGGCGGATAACTGGGCCATCCGTCAGGGCGCAGCCCTCGGTGCAAAAAAAGGAAAGAAACATTTGATTTCATCCGCTTTTGAACACCATGCAGTGCTGCATACGCTGGAGGCGCTGAAGAAGGAAGGTTTCGAGGTAACCCTGCTTCCGGTTCATGAGAACGGGCTGGTGCGGCCGGAAGAGCTGAAAGCGGCCATCCGGGAGGACACCGCGCTGGTGACCGTCATGTATGTGAATAATGAGGTCGGCACGATTCAGCCTGTGGAAGAACTGGGACGGATCTGCCGGGAAAGCGGGGTGCTGTTTCATACGGATGCGGTGCAGGCTGCCGGCCATCTGCTCATCGACGTGAAAGAGCAGAACATCGATATGTTATCGATTTCTGCCCATAAATTTCACGGCCCCAAGGGCGTGGGCGCCTTGTATGTTCGAAAAGGCGTCGCGCTTGGAAATTTGATCTTCGGCGGCGGACAAGAGAGAGGCAAACGTGCCGGGACGGAAAATGTTCCCGCTATCGCGGGAATGGCAACCGCGCTGGAGGAGAGTCTGGAGAACCGAGAGGAGAAAAATGCCCGGACACGGGCCATGCAGCGAAAGCTTCTGGAAGCCGTTCGGAAGATCCCGTGCACGCGGCTGAACGGCGATGAGGAAAGGCGGGTGGCGGGAAACCTGAATTTCTGTTTCGAAGGAATTGAAGGGGAATCGCTGCTCTTATATCTGGATCTGGACGGGATCTGCGCGTCCTCCGGATCCGCCTGTACCTCTGGATCTCTGGAGCCCAGCCATGTGCTGCTGGCGTTGGGGCTTCCCGCAGAGATAGCTCACGGTTCGCTGCGGCTCAGTTTTGATGAAACCAACAGCGAGGCGGATGCGGACCTCGTACTGGAAAAGCTGCCGGAAGTGGTTGCCCGGCTTCGATCCATGTCCCCCGTCTGGAAAGAAAAGGAAGACCGTGAAGAACGGGAGCGGGAAAAGCCGTTTTAGGAGAATGCAGGAAAAATAGAAGGAGGAGAAAACTATGGCGATGACATACAGTGAAAAAGTGAGAGATCATTTCGCGAATCCCCGCAATGTGGGCACTCTGGAGGATGCTGACGGGGTTGGAGAAGTGGGCAATGCAGTCTGCGGCGACATTATGAAAATGTACCTGAAGATCGATGACGGGATCATTACGGATGCAAAATTTAATACGTTTGGCTGCGGGGCCGCTATCGCGACCAGCTCCATGGCCACGGAGATGATCAAGGGAAAGCCCATTGAGGAAGCGGAACAACTGACCAACCAGGCTGTGGTGGAAGCGCTGGACGGTCTGCCGCCGGTGAAAATTCACTGTTCCGTGTTGGCGGAAGAAGCGATAAAGGCGGCACTGGACGATTACAGGAGCAGGAAGAGGGACGAAATCGTGCATGATTGAGAAATAAAAGGCACAGTTGTCTGACAAAAGTGCAAATTCACACAATATGTTATCACTATATTATGAGCAAAAAGTAACAAAGTTGTTCTGAATCGGAAATTTTCATTAGAAAAAACCTCGCTTTTCGGTTATAATAAAAATGTAGCTGGCAGTCATCCGTATGGCTGCCATGTTTATCCGAAGAAAGACGAGGTAGTTATGTTTCAGAAAGGAGACTTAGTAACTTACGGCTGTAAAGGTGTCTGTGTGATCAAGGATGTAACTACGCTGAAAATGGCAGGAATTCCGAAGGACAGATTGTACTATGAAATGCAGCTTCTGCATGATGCCGGCAGCAAGATTTTTACGCCGGTGGATCATGAGGCCAGTAAAAGCGTGATGCGTCCCGTCCTTTCCGCCGGAGAAGCGGAAGTACTTTTGGGGCGATTGGAATTTCTGAAAGAGGAATGGATCCCGGATGACCGTGCCAGAGAAGCGCATTATCGGGAAGCGATCAATCACAGCGATGCGGAGAAAATGCTCGCCATGATCCGTTTGCTGCATTTTCGCAGGAAGGAAAGGATGGCGCAGGGGCGGAAGCTGACCGCTATGGATTCCAAGTATCTGCGGATGGCGGAGGATAATCTCTATACGGAGATTGCGCTGGCCTTCCAGATCCCGATGAACGAGGCCGCGGCGCAGGTAGAGGATCAGATCGCCAGACTGGATGAAACGATCAGGACAGTCTGAGCGGGAACAGAAGGAACATTGTTCAGGTATAGAAGGGGCGAAGGGAACCATCAGGAATTCCCTTCGCCCTCTTTTACGTGTTTTTTGACGGCATCGAAGCTTTCAGGGCTGATGACGTGTTCGATCCTGCAGGCATCCCGCTCCGCAATGCCGGGATCGACACCCAGGCGGATGAGCCAGTTCGTCAGGAATTCATGCCGCTCATAGATCGTATCCGCAATTTGTTTTCCGGATTCTGTCAAATAGATAAAGCCTTCCCGGGTAACCCGGATGTGGTTCTTTTCCCGAAGATTTTTCATGGCAACGCTGACGCTGGATTTCTTGAAGCCGAGTTCTTCTGCAATGTCCACTGAACGGACGACCGGATGACTTTTACTCAGGATCAGAATGGTTTCCAGGTAATTTTCAGCGGATTCATTGATATTCATAGTCCATTCCCTCCTTTTGGCGATCACAGAACCTTTCCAATCCGCGATGCGCATTGGAAAGTAGCGGTACGGACGAAGTATACTTCGTCCAAACAAGGAACCTTTCCAATCCGCGATGCGTATTGGAAAGTAGCGGTACGGACGAAGTTATACTTCGTCCAAACAAGGAACCTTTCCAATCCGCGATGCGTATTGGAAAGTAGCGGTACGGACGAAGTATAACTTCGTCCGTACCTTCATTATATCATGAGTTGGGATAGGGTTCAACAAAATTGTGGATTTGCCGGCGGCATGAGATACGAAGGGACGATCGAATATTCGCGGTATAGACGGAAGATAAAGAAGCGCTGCTTTTTCGCTTCGGTCCGGTCGGTCTGTGCGGTCATTAGTCTTTGAGCGCTTTCTGTATATTGTGCCTTCTTTTCTCATTCAATTTTTCATACAGGGTTCTTTCCTCCGGCGTAAAGTTTTCATATTGGATCTGCTCCAGGTCGCACAGCACGAAGAGCAGCTCGGACATCACGTTTTCCGCTTCCTGCGTCACCGCGTATTCCTTTTCATTCGTTTTCGCTTTGTCTTCCTTCGGCTTTTCCTTTGTGCCGTTCTTGGCCTTGGGATGTTCTTTTTCCGATACGGAGATCATTTCCTTTGCGAGCAGTCGCTGGATCGAGGAGGAGAGGCCCCTTTTGGAGGTGTTCAGGATCTCCGCCACTTCCTTATAGGTGCAGTTCTCGTGGGGCTGGCTCAGGAAATACAGAAGTTTCACGTCGATGGTCTTCAAGTCGTTGCGCAGGGCTACGATGTCGAGCATCCGTTCCAGCAGCTTCCGTTCCCGGTAGCTGTCAAAGAAAACGCCTTCTCCCTCCTGGACGCCTTCGCTCACCCGGGTCCGTTCATTCCCCAGACGGTAGGTCCCCGGGATGTTCAGGGGAGAAACGCTCCCGTCGCTGGCGGCGTCGAACAGGAACCGATAGACCTGTCCCTTTCGCTTTTCGTAGTCCGTATCGTCAAAAACGTCCTTGTAAAAGTCGTTGTAGCAGGCGAAAACGGTGCGTTTCATCTGGATTGTCTTTTTCATGTTCAGCCCCTGGGACACCAGAGAACCCTTGGTCTTTACATAATAGTAGACGGGAACCTTCATGGCATAGATCGTCCGGGCGTGCCGGACATATTCCAGATTGAACATGAAATCCTCGCACCAGCTGACAGCGTTGTCCATGCGGAGCCGGTGTTTTTTGATGATGGAACGCTTATAGAGCTTGTTCCACAGGACGCCGTAATAAAAATCCGCCGGTTTCTGCATCATTTTCACGGCGAAGTCCGCACGCTGCAGGATCCCTTCTTCCTCAATGCTGCCCTTCTGGGAGACCCGTTCCCCGATCACCCGGTAAAAATCGGCGATGACCAGATCGCAGCCGTTGTCCGCGGCGGCCTGGACAAAAAACCTCGTCGCTTCCGGTGTGATCCAGTCGTCCGCGTCCGCGAACTGCAGATATGCTCCCTTCGCCATGGCGATCCCGCGGTTCCGGGTGTCGGAAACGCCGGTGTTCTCCTTGTGCAGCACCCGGATGCGGTCATCCCTTTCGGCGCAGGCGTCGCAGATCATCCCGGATGTGTCGGTGCTGCCGTCGTCCAGCAGGATCAGTTCAAAATCCCTGTATTCCTGATTCAAAATGCTGTTTATGCACCTTTCGAGCGTCTTTTCCGCATTATAGACAGGAACGATAATGCTTACCAATGGCATCTCCCATGAGCTCCTTTTCCGATGTTCTTCTAGGTTTTCTTTTTTCGAGAGGAAAGACATTTTGCCCCAATAATTCTATTATACCTGCTTTTTCGGAAAACACAAGCAGATGTGCCGGAGGCGTTTCCCCGAAAAATATGCCGGGCCGTTTCCCGAAAAATGTGCCTGGGCTGTCGGCTCTTTTGCTGCAAAGCCGTCCGGAAGTCCTTCGGGCGAAATCTCCAAACTGCCCGCAGGAGAGGCCCCGTTTCCTGAAAATGCCGCGGCCCGTTTCCTGAAAATGCCGCATACGGATTGCAATTTGCCCGGAAAAGTCGGATAATGGAGATATTCGTGAAAAAGGAGGCAGATCATGTTTGATATTGCAAAACTGGAATGGA
>CANQTI010000002.1 GCA_947626725.1 uncultured Eisenbergiella sp. | reverse complement strand
AAAAGACAGTGGCTGATCGGGATCGTATCCTTTTCCAGAATACGGTAATCCAGCCCGGCCAGGGCCTCTTCACTCTCTCGCACCGGGCCGGCGATGTGATTGTTCACCGCCATGACGCCGCAGTCCACGGTCCCGGCCTTCAGCGCGTCCACCACACCCCGGGAGGTGATCAGCGGCACATATTCCACCTCGTCCCAGCCGAGAGCAGCGGTCATATTGCGGGCGGAGGCCAGCGAATTGCTGCCCTCCATGCCCTGATATCCTACGCGCCTCATTTGGCGCGAGAAGCGTCGTATTCGCCCACACTCTTGGCGATGATCAGATTCGCCGCCACATCGCCTTCCACGTTCATGGTGGTAAAGGCCATGTCAAGCAGACGGTAGAAGCCGCTGATGGCGCCCATCAGGTCGAAAGGCAGACCGATGATGGAAAGGAAGGAAGCGCCCAGCACCACGCCGCCGCCGGGGATCCCGGGGGCCGCCATGTTGATCAGCGTCGCCACGAGCACCAGGAAAATGATCGTCCCCAGAGGGAGATTGATGCCGTAAAAATCAGATACAAACACGGCCAGACAGCAGAAAGAGCAGGCGCCGCCGCACATGTTGATGGTACAGCCCAGAGGCAGGGTGAACCGGGAAATATCCTCGGGCGCGCCCAGATCGTCCACGCTGACGTTGATGGTGGTGGGCAGGGTCGCCGCGGAGGAGGTCGTGGAAAGCGTCACCAGAGCGACCTTGCCGCAGGCCTTCATGAATTTGACGGGGCTGACCTTGGTGTAGAGCCACACCGGCAGGACCATGACCACGAGGAACGTGACGATACAGGCCAGCCAGCAGGTGCCGATGTACTTCGCCAGCGCGCCGAAAATGCCCGCGCCGTACTGCGCCACGGAGAAGGCCATCAGGGACATGACGCCGATGGGAGAGAACTCCATGAAATATCCCAGAACCTTGAACATGACGGACGAAAGGCCGTTGACGAGATCCAGCACCGGCTTCGCCTTATCTTCCACCGCCACAACAGCCACCGCGCAGACGATGGTGAACAGAATCACCGGCAGGGTGTCGCCGTTGGCAGCCGCCTGAATGATGTTGGACGGAACGATATTCGCCAGGAAGCTGGAAACGGTAGGCGTCACCAGATTGGCCGGATCGTAGGTGGGCGCGTTGTCAAACACCGTGCCCAGGCCCGGACGGATGATCCAGGCGATCGCCAGGGATACCACGGACGAGGCCACGAACATAACCACATAAAGGATCACGGTCCGCGCGCCGATGCGGCGCAGCAGCGCTCCGTCACGGATGTTGGCGATACCGCAGAACACCGCGCAGAACACGATGGGGATGATCATGAGCTTGATCATATTCAGATAGATATCGCCCACGACCTTGGTCTTGATGCTGAGATCGGGCAGCAGAATACCGAGCAGAACGCCCAGGACAAAACCTATGGCGACGCGGATGAACAGCCTGTCCTTTCTCATGACAGCTTTTAAGGCTTTCATTTGTAACATCCTCCTTATAAGAAATTTTCTCAACTTAAAATTATACCGATATCTACCATAAACTGTCAATTGAAAGTTCCAGTTTTTCCTCCCTTCTCCGCAAAAATCCAAAGGAGCGCCCGAATCCTTTTCCTGAAAAATCCCGCTTTCTGTTTCAGCCGGAGCGGTATCGGAGTTTAAACAGCAGATATACCAGTCTTTCCCTCCTGTGAAGGATCAGCGAAAACAGGATCCTCTGCCGGATCTGCATGTTCGCGATCGGATAGCGGCTCAGTACAGCCTGCGTCGTCTCCTGTCTGCACACCTGCCGGATCCTCTCCGGACAGCCCTGACAGCCGTCTTTGCCCGCCAGGGCCACTTCCTGCCGAATGTATGTGATCAGGTTATCCATATATCTTCTTTCGATCCTCTGAAGAAGGAAGGCATCCCGGCCCCATTTCTCCCGGATACTTTGGCACAGCACGCGATGCATGTTCAAAACAGCCTCGAACGGCCTCCCGCCGGATGATTTCGGCATCGCATAATAGTAATAAAGACATTCCGGCAGAATCACCACTTTTCCGGCCTTTTTGCAGAAAGCAACGTTAAAAAGCAGGTCTTCGCTGTATATATTCCTCTCATTCCGGAACGTGACAGCCCCGTCCCGGATCACGGACATTTTATAGAGGCAGGCACATGCGCTGTAACCGCAGAAGCAGTTCTGTGTCATCTGCGGCGGCCCGCCGATCGCGTAACCGACAAATTCTCTGATCTCTTTCCCTTCATAAGATAGCTTCTTTGGCGGAATGCCCTTTCTCGCGTTTCCGCTCAGATCAACGTCAACAAAGCCGCAATAGCAGGCGTCCGCGCTTTCCGCGACAGCCTTATCCAACAGCCGCTCCACCGTTCTTCCGTCGATCCGGTCGTCCGAATCCATGAACATCAGGTATTCGCCCCTGGCTTCCTGCATCCCTCTGGTCCGTGCCGGACCGGCTCCTTCATTCTGTTTATGAATCACCTGAATCCTGGCATCCCTCGCTGCCCATTCATCGCAGAGCTTCCCGCTTCGATCTCTGGAACCGTCATCCACCAGAATGATCTGAAGCTCCCCATAGCTCTGTCCCACTACCGAATTCATGCAGCGGTCCAGATACGCCTCCACATTATAGACCGGTATCACAACGCTGACCAGCAAGCCGCGCATAAGCTGCCCACTCCTTTCCTTTTGCCAGACAGAACAGTGCCCGGCTGTAAAGTCCCGGCACCAGACGGATCAGCCATGCGCTGAACCTGTATTTCTTCTTCTGAACCGGCTGCCCTAGTCTCCAATGCTTTAAAATATAGTTCCGAGACTTTTTCCACTCGCTCTCGTCTGAAAAGAAACCGGCTTTTGATAAGCTGCTGATATTATAAATGTGTTCCAGATACAGAAACGACCGGCATGCTCCGAGAAGCTCCGGATATCGGCGGCTGATATAGCCAAGCATTTCCCGGAATGCCCCGATCATATCTCTGGAATTGGCCGCGCCATAGCTTTGCGAGATAGAACCGTTCCGCCTGACATAATGATATAAAGGCATGTCTGCCAATCCCACCGCCGGGACTTTGTCCATCAGTTTATAAAGGGTATAAATATCTTCGTATTTTTTCCCGACCGGAAATAAGACATCATGAAACAATTCCGCGGAGAACAGTTTTGTGCAGACAGACGTATCAACCTCATCGTGGCTCAGGATATACTGCCAAAATTCCCGGATCCCGATCCTGCCGTAAAAAGCCGGTGATTTTATCTGCTTCGTCCCACATCCTTCATAATAATATCCGCAGCACGCTGCGCCGGTACGGCAGTTTTGGGCACACTGCCACAATTCACGCACATAATTTTTCTCCACATAATCGTCGCTGTCCACAAACGCGATCCATTTTCCGGCAGCTTTTCGGATCCCGTAATTCCTGGCGTCCGACAGTCCGCCGTTCTCTTTTCGAAAATACCTGAACTTTCCGCTGCGGTTCTCATATCTCCTGCAGATTTCCCCGCTGGCATCCGTGGAACCGTCGTCTATGAGCAAAATCTCCATGCTCTCAAAGTCCTGACAGCCGAGGGAATCCAGACAACGCTCCAAATATGACTCCATATTCCAGACAGGAACGATTACCGACACTTCCACTCCCATAGTCCTCACCTCATCAATCGCGATCCGGCGCAAACGCTCCCCCATAAAAATTCGTCTCATGGGCAAAAATGGAATAAGGCTGATTATAAAAATCCAGAAACTCATCCGCCATCTCATGCCCGCGGTACAGATCATAACGGTATGGGACATGGGTTTCCCGGACGCTGGTGCTCACCCATACAAGGTAATAGGGGATTCCGTACTCCTGCGCCATCCGGCCAAGCTGGCCGTACCAGTCCTTCCCCGCCATCGGATTGCCTGACGGAAGAAGCCCCTCATGATCCGATCCGTCCGGCTTCTGCACCCAGATTCCGGTCTCGGAAACAGCAGGAATCTTGCCATGTCCGTCTGCGGCCGCGCTGACCGTCCGGCAGCTGGTCTCCAAAGATTTCATGAATTCCTCTTTATAGACAAGCGGATAGGCAATATTGCTGTCATACTGGTCGAAGGCCATGACATCCACATAAGCGTCTCCCGGATATCTCGCCAGATATTCCTTCTCATCGGCAACGGGGCCGTTCACAGAATAAACATACAGAAAATTGTGCACGCCTTTTCCCCTCAGATAATCCGCCGTATACCGAAACAGCGCCTGATAATCGGCGTCGCTTATCGCCGTGCCCCACCAGAACCAGTCTCCGTTTCCTTCGTGGAAAGGACGAAACAGCACAGGAATATTTTCCTCCTGAAGCGCCAGACCATATTCAGCGATCATATCCAGATACGCGCAGAACCGGCTGTGATAGACTCTCCCCGGAAGGATCCGCCTGCCGGCGTTTCCGGAAAGATCCTTTGCATCCGCAAGCCGGCAGTCTCCGAAATACCATTTCCCGTTTTGCTTCCGAATCCCGGAGCTGCCGAAATTCGGCATGTGACAGGACAGTGTGATGATCGCCCCCTGCTCCGCAGCGTCCATTGTGATCTCAAGCGCCTTCGCCATCGCCTGTTTGGGATCCGTAATATCCAGCTCCCTGCCTGTCAGGGTCAGCGTGTCCAGCCCCAGGATCCCGCTGATATCCCCGGTCAGCTCCTTTACTGTTGATTCTGTGCCTTCAAATACCTGAAAATAGGTATCGCTCTGGTGTCCGAAAAGCACCTGCTTCTGCTCCGCCAGCCCCTGGAGATATACCGCCAGCCGGTCCGCACAGTCTGCGCTTTCCGGGTCCGCCGCTTTCCGCGACCAGTCGGGATGTTCCAGCAAAACTCCCGGACCGCTGCGAGGCGTGTTATGCAGCCGCACCATCTCCGCCCTCACATTCTCTTTCGCATAAAGATCATAAGCTGACGCTGCCCTTCCCACAGTGGGTTCGCCCAAACCCGCGGCCAGAAGCCCCAGCGTCAGCGTCCCGATCATTCCTGCCTTTTTCAGGCCGATAACCCGCTTCATGTCCGTCTCCGCATGTTCCTTTCCGTGTGCTTCCTGCCTGGGCGCCGCTTTGCAGCCGTTTCCCTGTATATGGCCGCAAGCTCCGCCATATGGCATTCCAGAGAAAATCGCTCTCTTGCCGTTTCATAGCTTTTCCGGCCGAACTCCAATCTCTGTTCCGGCCGAAACACCATCTGCCGTATCGCCTCCGCCAGCCCGTCCACATCCCCTGGCTGAATGAGAATCCCGTTTTTTCCGTTTTTCACGGCCTCCGGAACCGCTGCAATATCCGTCGCGATGCTGGGAATCCCTTCCGCCATGGTTTCCAAAATCGACATGGGCAGCCCTTCGTTCCAGGAAGGGAGAATATGAACCGCTGTGCGCGCCATGACCCTCTTTTTCTCCTCCCCGTCAATCCAACCGACATGAGCGATTCTTTTTTCCAGCCCAAGTGCCCGGATCCGCTCCCTGACTTGCCTGACCTCACCGTCACCGCAGAATCTGCAGCGGACCTCTCCGGGCAGTTCCCCGTTGACCCGACTAAGCGCCTCCAGCAGCTCATAGGTTCCCTTCCGCTGTCCCAAACGTCCCAAAAACAGCAGCTCCGTGCATCCGCTCCTGTCAGGGAATGTTTCCGGAACCCTCACCGCATTGTAAAGAATCCGCGTATTCCCCGGCGACAGACTTCCCAAAAGGCGGCTGTTCCAGTATTCTCCCAACACAAGATTCACAGCCGCTGCCATAAACGTATCCCTCACAAACGCTTTTTGTCTTTTGGAAAGACCGTCATAAAAGGCTTCAAATTCCGCCGCATGATGATGCAGGATCACCGGCACGCCGAACCGTCTGCACAGTCTGAGGATGAGCGCTTTTCGGTAAAAACTCCCCCTCTCCGCCATATGGAGATGGGCAATATCGATCTCCCCTTTTCGAAGCAGCCTCCATATTTTCCGATACGCATTAAAAAAGTAGAGGCTTTTCCTTCCTCTGCTTCCCTCGATATGCGTCGGAACAAAGCAGATTTGGATATCGTCCCACTTCTCCCATGACAGGTAGTTTTTCACCACCGATACCATTCCGCCCTTATAAGTATTGATATCGGAACAGCACATCAGAACCTTCATACTTCCTCTTATTCTGCCGCCGATCAGGCGGCATTTGAATCAGGGGGGACTTTGTGCGGCAGCACAAATCCCGAGCTTGAAAATAGCCGGACGGCTATTTTTTAAGCTTTTCCTCGACCACATCCGCAAGATCGGACAGCGTCATGACTCTCCGCAGCGCAATCGCGGGAATACGGATCCGAAACGCCTCCTCCAGTTCCGTGATCAGCTCCATCGCTTCCAGGGAGGAAAAGCCGACGTCCTCCATTATATCCATCTCCATATCGATATCATCCGAACCGGTTCTTTGACATACCAGCTCCAGGATCTTTTTTTCAATCTCATCCCGCATCGTTTTTGCTCCTTTTTTTCTCAATTCTACCAAAACACCAGTCCCAAAACGCGTCATACCCATCGAAATCCGGCTCCGATTCCATAAATTTCTGACGGGATACCTCATAATTCCCTTCTATCTTAAGCTGACTGCTGAAAACCTCCGGCATCCGGTCGATATCGCGCCTCGGATAAAAGATCCAGAAATAATCTCCAAAAATTTCCTGGGGAGGCTTTTTCCCGTATCTTTCATAGTAGGCTTTCGCCACCCGATAAGCCTCCTGAACCTGCCGTCCCTCCCGAAGCGCCAGATACCTGTCATAGGGGATCACCAGTCTCGCCGGATTCCCTGCGTAGACTCCCGGCTCCCGAAGGCTGGAGGTGACCACGCTGCCCGCGCTGATGATCACATTGTCACAGATCGTGACATTGCAGAGAATGATGCTGTACATGCCGATAAACACGTTGTTTCCGATCGTAACCGGCGCCACGTGACCGCGCACGACGCCGTCGTCGGCCTTCATCACCAGCCAGCCGGCGTCATGGGTCAGGATCGTCACGTTGGCCGCTATGGACACGTTCTTTCCGATCCGCAGCAGATAAGGCATCGTCGGATCGATCAGAATCGTCTCCGGAGAAACCATTTTCACACTTTCATGGATGTCGGCCCCCAGACGCCGCAGCTGGCGGATATAGGACTCCGTGCTGTAACGAGGGCCGTAAAGCAGCATCCTGCGCATATCATTCATTTTTTTTGCCAGGCCTGACAGTTTGATTAATGCCATGTTTTTCCCCATTCCGGAGCGTTCACGCGACGGGGCGATGAGAAATTCGCGAATGCGATTTCTCATCTGCCATCAGGGCAATTTGTGACGCTCCGGCACAAATTGCCGATTGAAAAATGAGCTATCAAGCTCATTTTTCAATCTTTTCCCCCGCTTACGCTCTTCTGATTTTTCCCATTGATGTTTTCTCCAGCTCCGTATCCCTGATATCCAGTCTCTGAATCCGGTGTGTCATAGGCAATTCCCGGTTCATCTGATGAACCCAACGGCGGATACCCTGCTCCCTGTCTGCGAAATCATCTTCTTCGCCTTTCGTATAAATTTCGGCGCAGAGCATATCCTCCTGCCCATATACACGGCATTCTGTAATGAACGGACAGCGGCACAGTCTGCTTTCCAATTCCTCCGGGCTTACATTCTCGCCATTTGACAAAATAATAATATTTTTCATTCTTCCAAAAACATAGACATACCCATCGATTATCTTTCCAACATCCCCTGTATGGAGCCATCCATCTTTCAAAATTTCTTCCGTATCCGCCGGATTTTTATAATAACCTTTCATCACATTATCACCGCGTACCAGAATCTCCCCATTCTCGGTCCGCACCTCATTAAAAGGATAGACAAAGCCGGAAGCCCCTTCCCGGGAACCGCCATACTCCCCCGATACCGATCCTGCCGTCTCCGTCATTCCGTAGGGCACATACAGGCGGATCCGGCACCTCTGCATGGCCTCCCAGATCCCCGGCAAAACCATGGAGCCGGCACAGTATACCTCTGATACCCTCCTGCTGCCGTTCTCATCCGTCAGCAGCTCCGGATGCTGCAAAAGGTACTGAAGCATCTGAGGAACCATAATCACGGCTAAATCCATTTTATTGCCGATATCTCTCCACATCGCTGCGGGGCTGCTGACCGTAACCTGGTATCCCTGAATGAGTTTGCGGTAGACTGCGGTGAAACCGCCCACGTGATACAGGGGGAGCGGCGTCAAAACTTCCTTCCGAAAACCGTAACCCTCCCCGGAGGCATATCCGCGAACGCTCATATTCTTATCGGACAGTTCTACAATCTTGCTCCGGCCGCCTGTTCCGGATGAGGGCAGAAGAAGCACCGTCTCCTCCGGCTCCCTCTTTACGGAAGCAATTTCCCCTTTTCCGATGGCCTGCTTTACTGAAAAGACCGGGATTCTGCCTTTCAATTCTGCATCGCCGCCCAGCCTTCCCAAATCCTCTTCCATACCTTCGTCACATAAAAGGACCTCTGTATCGGAACGGCGAATGTAATCTGCAATATCCTCATTGGACAAATTTGGGTTGACGGCCGCGGCCACATTCCCGGAAGCGATGATGCCCATGGCCTGTATAAACCACCAGGCGCTGTTATCCGCCAGAATCCCCACATGATGCTCTTCTGGACCGAAATAACCCTTCCAGAAAGCGGCAGATCTCCTGATTGCACGCATCAGCGCCCCGCCGCTGAAAGAATTGCCAAAACTGTCTTCCAGAACGGTTACATCGCCATACGCCCCCCCCAAACGACTGAATAAATACTCGATCATACCTTTTCTTCACACGCCTCCATTCGCGTTCTCTTGATTTTCCCTGTCGCTGTTTTCTCCAATTCCGTGTCACGGATATCTAATCTGACGATTCGATGGGTCGTCGGCAGTTCCCTGTTCAGTCGGCTTACCCAGGCCCGGATCACCCTCTCCTTCACAGAAGATACCGTTTCTTTGTCCGCACTGTATATCTGGGCACAGAGCATGTCGTCGGCTCCGTACACGCGGCATTCCGTGATCTGCGGACACTGATACAGCTTCTCTTCCAGTTCCTCCGGACATACATTCTCGCCATTAGAAAGAACGATCACGTTCTTCTTTCTCCCGGTGACATACAAATATCCATCCTCATCCAATCGCCCCATATCCCCGGTACACAGCCAGCCGTTCCGCAGGATCCGTTTCGTCGCCTCATCGTTATGGTAATACCCCGGCATCACGTTCCCACCGCGTATCCAGATCTCTCCGTTTTCAATCCGGACTTCGTTCTGCGGCTCCGGCATCCCGCAGGAGCCGTCACGGCAGGGATAGGAGCTGACCGCCCCAGCGGTTTCCGTCATCCCATATACATTCTCTATTTCGATATGACGCTCATGCAGTTCCTGTCTCACCTCTTTCTGCAGAAGGGCCCCACTGCAGAAAAACTTCCGAAGTTTCTGACTGCCGTCCGCGCGGTACATCAGTTCCGGTCGCTTCAGCACGCTTTGCACCATCCCCGGGACCCCGCAGACACTGGAAGGCCCGAACCTTCGGATATCTCTCAGCATATCCTTGGGCGTACTCACCACGATCCGGTCCCCGCGGATCAGCTGCCTGTAAGTGATCATCAGTCCGGCAATATGGTACATGGGATGCGGTATCAATACACCCTCACCGACGGAAGGCGTCGCCAGAAGATACGGACATTGGGCAGTAATGTTCCCATTCGTAAGCATAACGGCCTTTATGCCGTCCCCCGCTGTTCCGGAAGAAAAGAGCAGAAACACCAGATCATCCGGCTTTCGTTCCTCCACTTCTCCCGGCGTATCTCCGAAAGCCTCGGAAAATGTCAGAAAAGGCACTCGTTTCCTGCACGCCGCAAACGCCCCTATCTCATCCTCTCCGCAGAGCATTACCTCCGTATCCGTCAGTTCGGCCTGTTCCAGCATATCTTCATCCGAATAATTGAAATTATAGGCGACCGCCACGTTGCCGGATGCAATGATCCCCATCGCCTGGACGAACCACATGACACTGTTATCTGCGGCAATACCCACATGATGTCCTTTTGAAAGAAAATATGTGTTCCAAAAGGAAGCCGAGCGCCGCACCGCATCCTCGAACTGCCCCGCGGTCATACTGCACGGACTGCCGTCCTCCATAACAATTCGGTCCGGATCTTTCTGAATCGCAGACAACAGCTGTTTTACCATCATTCAATGTCCTTTCGTTTTCCCGCTATTCCTATCAGCATCGGATCTTTGCGCAGGATCAGACACACGCCATATACCAGCACAGCCAGAATTACCAGCAGGAACAGGGACTGTACGCTTACCGGCAGGAAATGCCTTGCCGCGGCAACCGCCAAACCCATAACCGCTGCCGGAAACAGGTAGGCGGAAAATGCGTTCCCGATCTCCTTCCAGGAAAATTCCCTCCGGATGGCATAAAACTGCATCCATTCAATACAGATTTCCGAAATCACCGACGAAACCGTCGCGCCCAGCGCACCGTGTCTGGGAATCAGGATGCCGTTGCACAGCAGGTTGATAACCGATCCGATCACGATCGAAGCCGTATATTCCTTCTGCCGCCTCATGGCCACCAGCATCGTCCCTGCGATCTGGCCAATCCCCTGCGTGATCAGAAGGATGCTGAAGATGCCCAGCAGACGGATACAGGGCGCATATCCTTCCCCGAAGAATAAAGGAATGATATAGCCCGCCGTAAGCATCGTTCCCACGGTCATCGGCAGGTTCAGCATCACGCCGAACCGCACCGCTTTCTCATAATACTGCCTGGCTAATTTCAGATTATCCTGTGACAGAACCACCGCCATCCGCGGCAGAAGCACCGTGGACAGGGAAGACAGCATTGTGGATTCCAGCCGCAGGATTTTCTGGGTCTGAGTATAATATCCCACCTGCGTCGTATTCACGATAGACCCCAGCATCGTCTGGTCCAGAATCAGATAAATCTGCGTACTGACCAGAGGAAGAAACATCTCCAGCGAACTTTTCCAATGCCGAAATGGCCGCAGGTCCTTCCTGGAAACCCTGACCAGTCTCTCCTTCAAAAAAGGCCACATGGTCAGATTGCCTGCCAGCGCGGAGCCGCATAAGATCCACGTATAGATCCATACGTCCCTGTCTGAATGCACCAACAGAAAAATAAGCGCGACGCTCACCAGCTTCACTGCGCAGTTTCGCAGCACAGTGATTTTGAACTCCTCCATCCCCTGAAAGAACCAGCTGATATCCAAAAACCAGGAGATTACGGTACAGATCTGGATCAGATACAAGAGGCGATAGCTTCTGGCAAAAGCAAGGAAAACGCAATACACACAGCCAATCAACAGAACCGTGCTGCTCCGCAGCCAGAAAACCTCCCAGAAAACACGGCTTCTGTGCTCCGCATCGCCCTGTACAAAAGCGATCTCTCTCTGTCCATAAGGCGCTGTGCCCAATACCGCAGCAAAACCGAAATAAGATACGATGCTGCTGGTATAGGCGTAATCCCCAACACCCGTCGCGCCCAGCACCCGGGAAACATAGGGGGTCGTAATCAGTGGGACGAGAATTGCCAGGATCTGATAAGATACATTGTACAGATAATTCTTTATGACTTTTTTCTGCCCTTCCATTCCGCATTCCCTTCTTTCCCGGATTTTTGCTCTCCCTTCCCCCTCATCCGCCGTATTCACACTTTTCCCTGTTTTTCTCTTCCATCGCCAGGCGTTCTTCTTCCTCCCGCCGCGTCAGTCCAAAGGAAAGAAAGAGGACGGCCAGCGGGACGTTTGCACCCTCATTCATCCCAAGCATATCCATCAAATAGTTAATCCCCAGGTAAATCAGCCCCGCCGCACAAATACGCGCACCTTTCCGACCCAGCAGCTTTTTGGCCGCGGCCGCCTGCAAATGGAATCTGGCCAGACACCAGCAGGCCAGGCCTATCATTCCCAACTCCAGATAAATACGCAAATATTCATTGTGCGTATGAAACACCAGGGCAAATTCTTTTTCCGCCTCCGGCTGCCAAAGCTGACGCATATTGTCCACCCAGCCGGCCCCATTTCCCCAAAAAAACGGAGAAAACTCCATATACGGAAGGTACTGCTGATAAATCATGGCACGACCGTTCGTACTGATGCCCATTTTCTCCAGAACCTCAAAGGCCCCGTAATAGATCAGGCCAACACAGGCGATAGCTGCTGCCGGGAGCAAAATACCCAGGCCATGAAGCAGGAATCGCTTTCCTTTTTCCTGCTCACTTTTCGGATACAGGAGCAGACATAGGGGCGCCGTGACAAGCACGGCCACCACTGCCATCCGTTTCAGGCCAAGGAAGAAGAAGAACACCGTCCCGGCAAACAGCCCCGGATGTTCCCGAATCTTCTTTGGCTCCATCAGAAACCAGAGCAGATAAATCCCCAGCCCGAAGGTGACACCCTGCAATTCCATTTGGGCCATCAGCGGGCCGGTGTCCGATGCAAAGGTCACCATCAGCCGGAAAAACTGGGTCACAAAAGGACCGACCCCACCGTCGGCGATAACCGTGATCATTTTAATGAAATTCGCCAGCAGCATGGATGCCAGATACAGCCAGCCGCCGTCCTCTCCCGCCGCATAGACGAAAGAGGCTGCTGCACTGTAGGTGAAAAACATATAGGCAATGCTCACATAACCCCTGCGGATCTCCGAGAAGGATGCCTGTTCAACAATCCAGATCACATGCGACCAGATTGCCGGAAAAAGGATGGGCACCAGCAAAATCAGGAGCTGTCTCCACAGCAGTTTCATGCGGGCAAAATCCGGCTGAATCAGAAAGGCCAGAGGCCCCAGCAGCGCCATAAAAGCCATCAGGGGCATGGCAATATATACATTCAGGCCGAACACAGAAAACATATGCTCATACCCGACCGCATGGGAAACAGCCGTCAGCGCTACAAAAACTGCAATTAAAATGCGATTATTCTCTGTCCTCACTGTTTTGGCCGCTCCTGCGGATTCCCGCCTCACACATGGCCTTACGCCCGATTGCCTGCGTGAGCAGGCCGCGAATACGATACTGGCCATCCGTCCGGGATTCCGATATCCCGATATAATACTGAAGCGTCACACCTTTTTCGGCCAACCGCTCCGTCAGAAGGATCTCAAGATCCGTATTCAGCCGATCCATCTCTCCATCGCCGCCGTCGACCAAAAAGACAATGAACTGTCCGCTGCCGTTATAACCGGCAAAATCCTCCCCATGGCTGCAAAGACCTCTGACACCTGCAGCAAAAATCCGTAAAACTTCATCACCCATCTCGCGGCCCAGCTTCCGGTTGATTTCATTCTGATTGACGATCTGCAGATAGATACAACCAAAGCCGGAGGGAAGGATCCGCTCTTTACAGCGATCGATATACCGGTCGCAGGCAGCGCGGTTTGGCATCCGAAGACGATGGTCCGTATAGGCAAGATACTCGATCATATCTCCTACTCTGCTCAGGAGGATCACGCCAAAGCAGCCCAGCACCAGGAAGAATACCGCACCCACCGCCATATACAGCGGAAGGTTCATTCCCTCGATCACATGATTGCTGGAAAGCATCCGGATATATTCCGCTCCAATGTAATCATTGAATTCCGAACCGGTCGTTTCGATCTGCGCGTACAGTTCATCCATCTTCACCAGAATCGACTCGATCTGCCCTTCCACATAAGCAATATCCTCGGGCGTACAGGTTTTCGGCAGCTCCACATAAATGTCTGAATCACCGGTGAGCAGCCGTTCCATCTTCTCCACGGAAACCGTCTCAGCGCCGCCGTAAGAGACCGGACTGCCCGCAGCGGCTTCCCCGCCTCCCGCGTCTGTTTCCGCCCCTGCACCGGCCGTCTCTTCCGCTTTTTCCGCGGTATCGGCTGTATCTTCTCCCTCCGCCGTATCTGCCGTCAGACGCTCTCCGGCCTCCTCCCCGCGCAGCGTAACCCGGGCCGGGCTCCTCTGATAGGTTTCAATCGCCTCGTCGTTGCCGCTGAAGCAATCGATCACATACTGACAATAGGCTGCTTCCACCACAGAACTGTCATAGCTGTCGGAAAGATCGATCCAGGACTGAAGAAGCATTTCATACTCTGTGGTCTGATCGAACGGCTGCCACTGGCCGGCTGCATTCAGATAGTCCGGATATTCCACGTCGCCGATCACATTGCCGCCCAGAAGCCCCGCCCGCGAGCCTGTTATTACTTCCGACTGTGCCGTGTTATTCGACACGCGCAGCTTCTCCACGTAAGCATCCAGAATATTCTCCACTTCCTCGATCCGAATGTCATAACGTTCCTGCCCGAATTCCTGATCCTTCACACGCTGTCCGTACTTTGCCAGCAGAGCACCTTTATCCTTCGTGACCTGATGATTCAGGATATACGCCAGCAGCGGCGTAATCCGGGATCGGTCCAAAAGCCGCACCTCGCCCTCCAGATCGCTGTAGGAATAACCGGTTTCCGTGGAATAAAACCCCGGCGCCAGCTCTGCCCGCGCTTCCAGCTGTTCCAGCGTGGATGCGAGCGCCGTCTCGATCAGCTCCACCTGCTCAATATAATCATAGCCTGTCCTCTCCAGCCCGGAAATGCTGTTGACGAGGGTGGACTGATTGATATATTTTTCAGAAAACAGGGTGAAATAAACGTCCAGGATCTCATCCAAAACGGACTGGGCCATTTCCTGAAGCTGTTTTCCATCCTTCCAGTCCACGACATAACTGATCGTGTATTTGGTAGACTGAAGATCGGAGGATTCACCGTCCTCGTTCAGCGCCGTCTTTACGGTCTCCACCTCTTCGTCCTCTACCTGCTCCACCAGAACCGCCGAGCGGACGGTGTCGATGGGATGGTCCTTCTGATCCAGATGCAGATTGTCCAGCACACGGCTGATCACCGCGCTGGAGTAGATCTCCGAGGTATCCAGCTTGGTCCCGTCCGGCGCAAGTCCCTGGTCTGCGCCGTTATAAACATATTCTATCGTCACCTGTGCCGTATAGGTCTGCAGCAGGGAAAGCGCTACATACAGCCCCGCCGTCATCAGGATAAAAAACAGAATCAGAGAGACCACATGTCTTTTTATGTACGAAAGCGGCCGAAAATCCTTCATGACTCCGCCTCCCTTCCTTCCCCGGATACCTTTTCTTCAACACCCTGCGGCCTGGCCCGTCTGCACATCCGCGCCAGGACCATACCGGCATATGCCAGGATCAGATATCCCAGCACCGCCGCGGCGATACAGATCCCTTCCTTCAAAAAACTGTCATCCGGAGTGGATATTGACACATATCCGTACTGTGCTGTATCCAGATAATCCTGCGCTGTCTGTTTCGTCTTTTCTGCCAGCTCGAGGATCTGTGCCTCCAATGTTTCTATCGTTTCCCCGACATTCCGGCGGGCCGCACTGTCCCGTCTGTGCCCTTCCAGCTGCCGAAGCAGATAATCCTGAGACATGATCGTCTCCAGATTGCCGGAGGCGGCAGCGCTGAATGCCTCCGCATCAATGGAAAAGTGGTCAATGCCGATCTTCGTCTTGGACATGTAGAATGTATTATCCACATCATAGGTCGGAATATAAACCACCGTGGCCATATCGTTGTCGTAGCGTTCAATGGCCCTGAGCCGAACATTATACGCCCGGATATTTTTCAGATACTCATTGCTCTCTATCAGATGCCCATAGCGGATACGGCTCATATAGCTTTCAGGATCTCTGGAAATTCCGTTATAGAGAATATAGTCATTCAGTGCCCCCAATCCCGTATTCCGAATATCCTCCGCCTTCGCCTTCAGCGAGGAAAAGCTCTCCCCTGTGCTGCCGGAAAGAAATGCCGCGTCCTTTCCCGAAAAAGCCTCCGAAAAAGTGATGATCCGCTGCACGGCCACGGACAAATACTGCTGCATATCCGGATAGTCATAATCGTCGATATCCTCAAAGGAGAGATCCAGCGAGCCAAAATCCGGCGCGTATTTCCGAATAAACCAGTTCCGGTAGGTTTCCGCCACTGTCCTGACAATATCCTCCGCTTTCTGAATCCCGGTTTCCCGTCCGCTCACAAAAGATAAGGCGAACTGTGTGGAAATCAGATCATCGTCATCCTCATCCTTTTTCTTTTGCGCCGGCTCGACACTCAGGCCGTTTTTGAGGAGCTCCGGATCGGCCACAGATCCCAGCGCACCGGCTGCCTCCTCCAACACTTCATCCGAAAGGATATCGCTCATATTATAACGGCTCCCGTTGGGATTCAGACCCGAGGCCGCCTCCGTATAGGTCAGCGTGATATTAACCGCTGCGTTTTGATACCGATATGCCAACAGGATCAAAGCTGCCGCAGCGCCGAACAAGGCCGAAACGCTCACTAAGCCCAGGATCCGGCGTCGAAGCCCACCGCCCCTGAGCATTTCCCGCCCGATATCCGACAGCATGTACCGCCTCCGGCACCGCAGGAACAACAGAACTGTCCGAAAAAAAACAGCCAGCATCCACAGGGCGCAGACCGCCACGCACACGAGAAATACATAATAACCGAATTCCTTCATGTTCCGTCTCCTCCTTTTTCGATATCGATCACGACTAACTCCGGCACATTATTGATCCGCGGCAGGATACCGCTGTTCCCCATGCCCCGGCTGGCGACAACCGTGCCCTGTCCGGAAGAAAACATTCCAGCTTCTTTCCCATTTCCGGAAAACAGCGGCCAGAAAGAGCCCTCACAAAACATTCCGCCCAACCCCGGCACCCGAATGATCCCGCCGTGTCTATGGCCGCAAAGCAGCAAATCATAGGAGAAGGCCGCTTCACAGGAGAGCGCATCCGCAATGGACGGCTGATGTGCCAGGACGATCTTCAGATGCTCCCGGTCCCGGACCAGCGCTTCTCCCACAGCCGTACTGGAATATGGATAAAAGGTACCGCTCAAATTGTCCGCGCCGATGATATCCGCCGTAATTCCCTTCAGCGAAACAGAAACCGCGCCGTTATTGACCACAGCAACGCCTAATTCCTTTAAAGCGGAAGGCAAACGGGCATCCAGCGGCTCTATCTTTTCAAAATCCAAACGGCCATATTCCTGCATCCCTGTCCGTTCCGCCTGATACTCCAGGAATTCCGGCGTCACGTCCGAACCGTACACCATTTCATTTTCATGATTGCCATAGGTATAGAAGATCGGCGCAATCCCGTCCAGATCCGCGCAGAGCTCCGTGATGACAGATATATCCTCATGACCCGCTGTCACCATGTCCCCCGTCATCAGGATGAGATCAGGATTCAGCTCCCGGATACAGCCTGTCAGCTTCTCATTTGCCCGGCCAAAAGACGCATTGTGCAGATCGCTCAAGTCGACAATGCGCACGGTTTCCTGCACTTTGGGCGATGAGAGTCGATACCGCGTGACCGTAAAATGATGATTATCCCACCAGATAAAGGCCGCACAGACAACAAAAAGCAGGGGCACGGCCATCAGCCGGCGAAGATGCTTTCTTCTTTTCTGATTGCGAATCTCCGTATGAGGTTCCTTCCCATCTTCCCTCATTTCCGCAAAAGCTCCTCCATATATTCCGCGACGATCCGGCACCCCTCCCTGCCCGGATGGGAGCCATCCGCCAAAGCTCCCTCTTGTTTCGCCACATCGCAGCCTTCCATATCCAGGATCTGCGCTCCGTATTCCTCTCCCAGGCCGCGGATCACCTGATTCAGCTGCCGCAGCTCTTCCGAGTCGATCAGATAATAGGTAGCGAGGTACAATTCCGCTGAAGGATAACATTCTTTGATATCCTCCAGCATTTTCCGGTAGGCCTCCCGGATCGTATCCATAGGAACTCCCTGGAGCGCGTCATTGGCGCCGATCCATACGATGATCACCTCCGGCATCTCGCCGTTCGCATCGAGCCGCCTTCCTCGCCCGCCGGCTCCTGCGGCCGTCTCTGGCCGTCCCAGCCGATCGGTCACGCCGGAGCCGCCGTAGGCATTGATGCAGCAGATCTCCATGTCAAAAGCCTTCGCTACCTGATACCACCACACATCTGTCACTTCTGCATCCCCTAAGGGATATGTACCATAGATTCCGTCCGGGCTGTAATCGACAGCAGAACTCAGACTGTCTCCCAGTACAGACAGCCGTTTTCCGTTAAGGGTCTCAGAAACGATGCATCCCTCTTCTCTCTCTTTTGCCGCTTCCGCTCCCAACATCCCCTGAAACCGAAGTCTTCCCCGGTCCTCAGCCGCCATAGGAAACACCAGATAACGGGTTCCCTCCGGCCCCGACAACGGATTGGCGCCCGCCTGCAGCTTTTGTTCGCCGATCACCGATTCCCCGCCATCTAGAAAATAAACCGCCTGCTCCATGTCCTCCGGGGCCGTGACCGTAAGCTCAGAAAGCGGATAAAACTGATCCTCCAGATCTATCACGTCCAGCCGGCGGCTTTCATCCCATTCCCCTGTCAGCTTTTCTTCTTCAACAGAAATGCGCGTGAAGTCCCGATATCCCACCAGCGGCGCGATTTCCCGTTCCGGCTCCTGCGGCGTTTTGCCGCCGCAGCCCACATCCATAACCAACACCAACGCCGACAAAAGTCCCGCCGCGATCTTTACGCATACCATTTTCTTTCTCCGTCCCATGCCGCTTTCCCTCACAGCTTCTCATAACGCTGGTGCCAATAACGAAACACTAACCGCACCACCTGCATATCATCTATGAAATACCGCCGGAACAGCCTTCTGGGTTCCCGCAGAAAACGGTAAAACCATTCCAGCCCGCAGCGGCTCATCCATGCCGGGGCCCGCTTCACCCTGCCGGCCAGAAAATCAATGGTCGCACCCGCACAGACCAGCAGCGGAACGCCTAAATTCTCTCTGTTCTCATACAGATATTTTTCCTGTTTGGGACATCCGAAGCAAGCCACCAGAATATCCGGGGCGGCCTGTCGGATACTTTCATTCAGCCTTCCGATCTCTTCCGGATCCTTTTCAAAGCCGGAAGGGGGACTGGCATATCCCGCGATCCGTATGCCGGGGTATCCGGCTCGGAGCTTTTCCACGGCCCGGGCGGTTACCTCCGGTTCACCGCCGGCAAAAAACAGACTGAGCCCTTCCTCGGCAGCCTTTCCGCACAAAAGCGGCACAAAATCGGACCCTGACACCTTTTCTTTTAAAGGACGATGGAACAATTTCGCAATCCAAACCAGCGGCATCCCATCCGCCATGACGTATTCAGCCTCTGCCACGATCCGCGCGAGGTCCGGGTCCTTCTCCACCCTCATGACCACATCCGTATTCAGAAAAATCAGCAGCGCTTGTCGCCTCGCCCGCACATGGGATACAGCGGCCTTAAGCAGTTCTTCATGCCCCAGATTGCTGTAACCGACATTCATCACTCTGATCTTCCGATAACCTTTTCCGTCCGCTTCCATCTTTTCCTTCCTCTTTTCCAAAAAAAAGGATTTCCAGCATCTGACACCAGCAATGGTACACTGGCAGCTGAAGCTCCTGCACCCGGTAGCATTCCCTCTCGGGCATCCTGACGCACAGATCGGCAAGGCCAGCCAGCCGGCCCCCATCAGCACCGGTAAATCCAATCACCGTCATGCCGATTGCCCTGGCGGCCAGAGCCGCAAAAAGAATGTTTTCCGAATTGCCGGAGGTGGAGATGCCCAGAAATACATCCCCCGGCCTTCCATAACCATACACCTGCTGCGCGAAACACAGCCGCGGATCCACATCGTTGGAAAAGGCGGTGCCGAGCGCATCGTGTCCGCACAGCGCCAGCGCCGGCAGCGCCCGCTGCAGCCGTTCCCCTAAAAGAGCTCCCCGGTCAGGGTCCAAACCGCGCAGCCGCTCTTGTTCCGGCTCCGGCAGCGGACGGGACAGCAGGAACCCTTTCATCAGCTCCGCCGCGATGTGCTGCGCGTCACTGGCGCTGCCGCCGTTTCCCGCAAGCAAAAGCTTGCCGCCCTCGCAATAACAGGACGCCATTTTCTCAAAGGCCTCCCAGATCTCCTGCCGTACCGGACACAGGGAAGGGAAACGCCCCAGCAGCTGCTCCAGCACCGTTTCCGCCATCTTTTCCATAACGCGCTTCCTCTCAGGTTCCTTTCGGGGTTTTCCCGTTTTCACATAAAAAATCGGCGAATGCCTCCAGGGTGTCGAAATACGCGTCCGCCTCCCCAGCCGGACAGCCGTATACCCCGGCCGTGTGACAGCCTGCGTTTTTTCCCGCCTGGATATCCGTGTCCCGGTCTCCGACCATCCAGGATCCTTCCAAAGCGATATGTAGTTCCCGGGCCGCCTGCAAAAGCAGCCCGGGCGCCGGCTTTCTGCAGCCGCAGTTTATCTTATATTCCGGCCGTTCTCCCGCAAAGCCGCGATGGGGATGATGCGGACAGACATAAATCGCGTCCAGATACGCGCCCTCCTCGCCCAGCAGTGTTTCCAGCTTGTTATGGATCTCGCGCAGCTGCTCCAAGGTCACCTCTCCCCGCGCAATCACGGGCTGGTTCGTCACCACCACGGTCAGATATCCGGCTTCATGAATCAGGCGCAGTGCGTTGGCCGTTCCCGGCAGAAGCCTAAGCTGCCCCGGTTCCGTTAGAAAACCTACATATTCGTTCAGCGTGCCGTCCCGGTCCAGAAAGACCGCGCGCTGGGGACGGGACAGATTTCTCATCGCCGTCCTTCCCGCCAACAGATCCGCCTCCGCTTCCCGGCAGCGCTGCGGCGTTCCCATGTCCTTCACATATTCCGGTGACTGATATGCATAGAGCATGCCGGTTCCCGCCAGAGGTTTCAGGATATCCCGGTCCAGATCCAGCTTCATCCGCTCCCGTAAAAGCCCCCGTTCCCGCAGTGCCGAAAATATCTTCGGGGAAAACAGGTGCAATCCCGCGTTCACCCGATTCTGATACCATCCCCGTTTTTCTTCCCGATGCAGCCAGCCGTTTACACAACCGTCCTCCCCAGCAAGGACGATGGCGCTGTCATACGGATGATGGTTCGGATGCGTCAGGATCGTCACAAGCCCTCCCCGTTCCACTGTCCTCGCATGACAGCGCAGGAACCGCTCCAAGTCAATATCGAAGATCAGGTCCCCGTTCAGCAGCAGAAAATCTTCCTGCAGCAAAGACTCCAGATCATACAGCGCGCCGGCGGTGCCCAGCGGATATTCCTCCGTCAGATAGGAAATCCGCACGTCCCCCGCGCTCTCCTTTGGCCACAGCCTGCTGCCGTCGCCAAAATAATCCCGGATCGTCTGCCCAAGGTATCCCACCACCAGAATAAAATCAGCCACACCCTGCCGATGCAAACAGCAAATCTGATGCTCCAACACCGGCTTTCCTGCCACAGGGATCATGGGCTTTGGGATATCCGCGCGCATAGCGGCGATCCTGGTTCCCTTTCCTCCTGCCATGATGACAGCTTTCATGATCCAGTCTCTCCTTTCCGCGCAAACGTCATCGAAAAGGAATCGACGCGTCCTGTCTATCCCCCCAACGGCCATGAAAATCGTCATACCAGACGTCGTCTGTCACATTCCGCTTCACCCCTCTGGGCGAATAAATTTCCGGCGCATAGTAAATGATGCGGCTCCCTTCATCCTCAAACTGAAACGGAACATAAAGCAGATCATTGAGTGCATTGCGCACCGCTGCCTGCTTATCCAGCGGCACATAAAACAAAATAAAACCGCCTCCGCCCGCGCCCAGCAGCTTTCCTCCCAACGCGCCGGCTTCCTTCGCTTTTCGATAGATATCGTCAATGGATTCTGTGGAGATTTCCCGATTCAGCTTCCTCTTAAGCTGCCAGTTATAATCCAGCAGCCTTCCAAACTCGTCCAGATCCTGTTCCTTATCCGTCAGGATCCGCTCCGCTTCATCCACTAAAGACTTCATCTCCAGAAGATCCTGTATATTGTCCTTCATCCGGGCCCTGGTCTCCGACTGGATCTGAAAGGAATAACGGGAAAACCCGGTAAAAAACAGCAAAAGATGGGAGTTCAGCTTCCGCCTGCGGATCGGATAAATGATCAGAGGCTGCACATGATATCCGTCCTCCCCGAAAAGAATCTTGTTCATCCCGCCGAAGGCCGCCGCGATCTGATCCTGCCAGCCGCCCGCTTCCTTGCACAGCACGCGTTCCAGATAAATAGCCTCATCTGCCAGCTGACGCTTGCTCAAATACTGGCCCTTGATCGAATGAAAAGCATTCAGCATTCCCACCGCGAAGGAGCTGCTTGTTCCCAGCCCCGACTTGGCCGGCAGATCTGCCTCATAAGTCAGCCGAATCTCATGCATATCCAGCATTTTCATCGCCTCTCTCACCAGAGGATGACGAAGCTCTTCCACATTCGTGACACGCTCGATCTCGGAATAGCAGATTTCCGTATAATATTGAAAAAAACGCGGAAGATGCCGAATCGTAACATAACAGAATTTATCGAAGGTCGCAGACAGCACACTTCCTCCGTATTCTTTATAAAATTCTGCAAAATCGGTGCCCCCTCCGAAAAAGGACATCCTGAACGGAGTTCTCGCAATAATCATGATCGTTTTTCCTCCCCGATCCGCCAGATCGGAACGAAGCATTATTTCCAGCCAACCTCCAGCTGTTCTTCCTCCATCATCCGGTCATAAGCCTGTGCCGCCAGAATCTCAATATTCGACTGGATCCCGCTGTAGGTTCTCTGATACATTTGCCATAGACACCTGGGCGACGCTTTTTCTTCTTCCACGCCGGCCTCCTGCCCAATACTGCTCACAATGTACCATATAGTGGACCTGGACAGCGGATATCCGTCCTGAGACAGAAAAACCGGACCTTCCTCAATACCTTCCCTTTCGGCAAACGCCAGCAATTCTTTTTGCAGGACGGTTGGAACGCGCAGGATTCGTCTTCGATTATGACACTCCAGTCCCACCACTCCCTGCTTTACCGCTTCTACCGTCACCTGAGACAATTCGTTAATTCGTACCCCAGCGCCGCCTAATGTTTTGATCAGCAGATAATATCTCTCCCTGCCGACGTTTTTGGCCGCTTTCAAGAGGCGGAGGTATTCTCGGCGGGAAAGTTCCGGCTGCACGTCCCCGCCCTTCTCATAAAAGTCCACCATCTGCCATTCCCTGCGTCCCAGAAACGCCATAAAACAGTTCAGGACCGATACCCGATTGTTTACGGTTCTCTCTGAATATCCCTGCTCAACCAGCCAATCCCGCCACTGGCGCGCGGTCTCTCTGTCAATCCGCTTATCTTCCGGAAGATGTCGGTAAAACCCCAGAAGGATGACGCGATAATTTTTCAGGGATACTTCCCTTCTTCCTTTCCCGGCAAAATCCTCCAGAAATTTCTCAATCAGTTCCAGGGTAAGCTGGACTGATTCTTCCCTTTGTATCTCTTTTTCCCTCATTTCCATCTCATGTCCTCCGGTTCTTAGCTCTATCTTTTGGTCCTTTGGCAACGAAATAATGATTCCGTCCCAATCTCAGAGCGCATGTTAGCGCTGAAAGGGGAAAAACTTTCCAGGGCCTGACCTTTCCTGATTCTTTTCAAAACTTTCTCTGAAAAAAACAAAATAACTTTTTCCAGGAATCGGCCATTTTCCCCTTTTCAAATCTGCCATATCGATTTTTTTCTTTTCAAAATGGGAATTTTTTCCAAATCAGACGCCAAATATAGCGGATTTCCGTTGAACTTTTCACTTTACTTTTTTAATGCATCGTACTAGAATAAAAAAGAAAATAAGTCATGAGAGTTAAATACAGAACGACAAAATAGTTTGTTTTGTGCCTTTCCGGCAGCTGTTTTACGCCATACAAAATCTGCCGTATGAAAGAAAATAATGGCTTCAGACGGCATCTGAAAGCAATATTTCTTTCTTTCTGAACATTTTCAGCTTCGGTTTGTCATATTCATAAGCAGAACCGGCGCGAAAAGATGTCAGATGTTTTTTAATAACTGACGGAATCATTATTCCGTTCAGCCGAACTGCCCTGTTCCCGGAGGCAGTCCCATCTATAGGATCAGCTCCAGTTCTTCCAATTGTCTGAGATGCTCCGTTCCTGTGGAAAGCAGATAAATTCTCGTCGTCTCAATGCTGCCGTGTCCCAGCACATCCGCCAATTTTACAATGTCCCTGCTGGCCTGATAATACACTGTGGCGAACAAGTGTCTTAGATTATGCGGAAACACCTTGGAGGTTTCTACCCCCGCTTTGTCGCAAAGCTGTTTCATCTCCTGCCAAATCTGCTTGCGGGACAATCCATTTCCCTTCCTCGTCACGAAAAGTTCCCCCCGCTCGCGTTTCACCTCTTTTGCATATTTCAGCAGCTTCCGGCAAAGCTTCCCCGGAATCAGGATGGAACGCACCTTGCCCTTCAAAAAAATGTCGGCCCGGCCGTTTTTTGCCGCTTCCACCGTAATATATTTTACTTCGGACACGCGAATTCCCGTCGCACAGATGGTTTCCATCAGAAGAGCCAGTCGCTCCTTTTTCTGCGCTGAGGCCGTCCTGACAAGCCGAAAATATTCCTGACGGTTCAGTTCTCTCTCCGGTTCGCGGAAGGTCCTGTGCTGAATACGCAGGAACTTCACCCTGCATTCTGTCCAGCCCATACAGCCAAACAGCGCGTTTGCAGCGGAAAGCATGGTATTGACGGTTCGGGGCGAATACCCCTCTTCCAGCAGGTGCTCTTTCCAACCGATCGTTCTTTCCTTATCCACCGGGCGGGCATCCAGCCATCTGGAAAATGCCCTCATATCCCGCAGATATTTTTCCACCGTCTCCTTCCCTTTTTCTTCCGAAATCAAATACTGCCGAAATGCTTCTAAGACCTCTTCCGTTATTTCATGTGCCATAACAATACGCTCCTTTACAGCTTTTTAATATTTTTTCCATCACGTCAATAGGGGGGATGGAACTCCCCCCTATCATAAACTTTCTTTCTCCAAATATGCTATCTATTTTTTTGACATTTCTGCGCTCACCCGGCTCCGCAATCCCGTTGGCCGTAATCATTTGTTTCTCTTGCGCCGTTTCACCGCCATTCCCAAAATAGCGGCAAGGGAGGCCCCCAGAGCCGCCAGCCAGAAACCCAGAGCCGAGTTATCTCCGGTCCGAATCACCCCTAAAACACCTTGTCCGGGCCGTCTCTCTTCTAATACACCTGGCTCCTGAAGCGGAATCCGCACACCAAGCACTCCCGCTTCCGGTCCCTGTATAGGAATGAAGCCGGGCACGGGTCCCGGATCAGGCGCTGGTCCCGGATCGGGCGCTGGTCCCGGATCGGGTGTAGGCCCCGGATCGGGCGTAGGTTCCGGATCAGGCGTAGGCTCCGGATCAGGCGTAGGTTCCGGATCAGGTGTAGGCCCCGGATCGGGTGTAGGTTCCGGATCGGGTGTAGGTTCCGGATCAGGTGTAGGCTCCGGATCGGGTGTAGGTTCCGGATCAGGCGCTGGCTGGTTGCCGACTCTCAGCAGATATCCGCCCTCTGCAAGCTGTTCCGTTTCCGCAAACCGTCCCCTGTCAAAGCCGTCCGGAATATACTCCGTACGGATTTCCTCATTATCCAGGAATAAATAAATATCTTCCCCATTTAGCTCGTATTTATCCGGGGCACTGATCTCTTTCAGCCTGTACAGATAATTATAAAACATCTGCAAGGCTTCCCCGTCTCTTGTCGGTTCTCCCAGCACGATCTCTCCGTTGGAATCCGTTGTAAAGACACCGAGGTCATACCAGGCTTCCTCCCCGGTATCCTCTCCGCTGCCCACATACCGCCACAGCTGGAAAACGGCACCCTCAAGGGGTTTGGAGAGATTGAGAATTCCTTCCGCATCAGCTTCATACTTTCTCAGCAGTAAGCGCGTAGCCTCCGTCTTTGCTGTTACAGAAGATTTATACAGCGCTGTCTTTTTCTCATTGATCACTAACCACTCTTTATCACCGGACAGGATCGCCGTATTGGGCAACTCTGCGACAACGCCGTTTCTGATCGTGAACTGATAGGTGTATTCCACCTGCCACCAGGTTTCATCCGATACTTGGAGGGTGAAGCTGCATTGCCTCCCTTCATTGCTCACGGTCAGATCCTCCGGCGCATAGGATACCTGCGTCCGGGTCCCATCCGCTTCCTTCCTATATAGGCGAACGGAAGCTCTGTCCAGGATAACGCTTTCAATCGCCTCATATTCACTGTAATCCAAGGTATCGTTGATCGTCAGATTCTCATGATAGACATCCGCACCCTCAACCTTCTTCAGAAGATCGCTCCTGTCCGCATTGACATCCAACCTATAGCACAGTGTCTGAGTATCCGGATCATAGGTAAATGAGGTCTTCTGAATCTGGCCGCCGGACATAAATTCTACCTTTGCGCTGTCCGTAACTCCAGCTCCGCTTTCTTCCTCACCATTCCAGGCCGCCCCCTGATTGACCGCACTGGCGGAGCCATCCGTAAGCTGCACGGAATCAAAGCGCAGCGCATAGTACAATATGATCTTCGGCATTTCCATAGAACCGCTAACCATATATGCACTTGCAGGAATCCTGACCGTAAAGGAGCCCGATTCACTCTCCACCTTTATGTCGGAGCCATCCAATCCACGGTAGCCATTTTGCTCTCCGGCCCCATCATTTCCCTGATACCGGATCAGAATACCGCCTTCGCATCCCGGCATTCCCGCCTGATAATGGTTTCCGGCGTAATCCCAGCTGTCCAGGACGAGCGTCGCACCCTCCGGCAGCGTATCCCGATACAGAATGCCGTTTTTCGGTGCAAAGCAGGCCGCCGGATCCAATTCCACCCGATAATACAGTTTCATGCCGGGTATATAGGTAAACGCCGCGTCTTTTGAGCCGCCGACCAAACTTTTATTCAGCAGCTGCTCACGATCTCGCTGCAGTTCTGCACTGTCCGTTGCCGTTTTCTTGTTTTCGGAAACCTGCGCTTCTACGGTATTCATGGCCACTCCGCTCTGACCCGCTCCCAGATACGCCATAGAACTGTAAGAGAGCTGCAAAACGTTTCCTTCTCCATCCGGTCCTTCGTATGGCTCCTTAAAGGTCAGCTGGAATGCCACGATATATGCATCCTCCGGCACTTGATTCAACTGCTCAAAATTAGAATGCAAGCTCCCGTTTGCCTCCATCCAGGCAACCGTCAACTCCAGTGACAGTTTCTGTTCCTTCCAATTTTGACCGTTGACCTTGATCTCTTCGACCTGCTGTTTGGTAAACCACTGCTGGAAAAGGACATTTCCGTCCGTATCTTTTTTCTGAAGATAGTTGGTATTTGTCTGCGCATCCATCAAATAGTCACGGATGCTGTCGCCCTTCTGGAACCCATCAACCGGAATATTGACGGTGGAAGTCCAGTGTATCCTGTTCTCCCCGCCTCCCAGATTCTCCACATCGCCGTGCTCCTTGTCAACCGTAAAATCCCAGTAATACTGCTCCTTTCCCTGGCTGATTTCCGTATCCGGCTGTCCTTCTTTCTGTCCGGTCAGCTTTCCTACATTGTACATGTCAATCAGCGAATGCTCCCCTTTCGGGACCGAAACAGAGTAGGTCAGTACAAACACATCGTGCGGATCCTTAATGGGCAGTTCCCCATCTCCGTCTATTTCTTTCAAAACATACCTTCCATCTTCCGCAGTTTCAAATTTTGCCGGAAGATGTATGAACCCTCCCGATACTGTATTATAGTCGGGGCGGCCGATTTCTTTTACATATACTTTCCCTCTATAGGATTCATAATAGGATCCTGTCTCGCCCTCCTGCACAACTTTCGTATCAAAGGAGACCGTATAATCATCGGAAATCTCATATCCAGTCAGATTAACAGCGCCATACTCATTGATCACGATCTGCCAGTCAAACTGGACGGATTCCCCATCTTCCGTCACAGACGGGGAATCGCTTCCCTTTTCTTTTTCAAGGGAAGGCAGCGGCTCCGTTCCGTCCGGCAAAAGCGCTGTCGCAGTCGCTTTCGCAAATTTGGCGTTTCCGTTTATCTCAGCGCGGACGCTGTTTTCGCTTCTGATCTTGAAATCATCCTCTTTGCCATCATGGATGAACGCATAGATGCCGCTCTCCACCACCTCATATTTGATCCGATAGTATTCTCCCGCTTTCAGCGGAGGAAGCTCTACGCCGAACAGCCACTCGCCCTGCTGAATCGCCTCGTTTTCATTCAGGGAGCACTCAAGGCCCAGCTTCTGCAGCTCATCCTTTGTGATTTCCTCTTCCTCTCCGGTTCCCTCCTGCACCCGATACATGTGGAAATTTTGCAGCTTCCGTCCGGTTCCCCAGGCACGGCTCACAGCCGTATCGGTGACGATAACGGTCTTTTCCTTTGTTCCCAGTCCTTCCTCATCGTTCACCACATGGACTTCCACGCAATAAGGCCAGGTCACAGAATAATCAGACCCTACCTCGATCTCCTCCCCGGCGCTCTGCACCTCTTTTGTTACCTCGAAATCCACGAAATCGTCGCCGGCGAAATGATATTCCTTATCCGCATCAGCCGTTGCCACGACCTTTTCCGCCGGATTCCGGGGATCCGGAATGGAAACGGATACGCTGTTTTTCTCCGTAAACGTGCCACCCACAGAACTGCTCACCTTCTCTGTCACACAATACCTGATCACATAATAGTCTCCCTCCGCAAGCGCCGGAAGGGACCCGGACAAAAGCGCCGCATCACCGGATGATATCTCCAGTCCTGCCGAACAGCTCTTCTCTTTGCCGTCAGCACCGTACAGGGTAATCTCCACTCCAGGCGTGCCGTCGTCCGGCTTCAGAACCTCGAGCGATCCGTCCTCGACTGCACGCTGCTTTAGAATATCCGATATCTCTATAGGCTGGCTCGTGCCTGTCTGAGAGGTCACCTCAATCACATAAAAATATTTCAGAATACGGTGAGATGGATCGCCTTCTATCGTTTCCACAGAAACATCTTCCGCACGCTTCTCCACGCCGACCGATTCCGCTTTCCGGAACTGAACCGTTGTTTTATGCTCTTCCTCTCCAAATTCTATATTTTCATTGTCTCCCGCTTGCTCTTTTGTCAGCGTCAGCGAAAGCTCCATCGATAATTCCCCGCTGACCTCGGTTCCCTTTTCTAACTTGCCCTCGTAAAAAGTGATGACCATAACGCCATCCTGTATTTCATAAGAGCCGACCTCTTTGCCAACAGTGGAACGAACCGTTCCCGCTCCCTGTGCCGGATTAAACTCCGGCGAGATCAACGTTCCATCCGAAAGCTTACCCTGCGGAACGGTATACCGGACAACCCCCTCTCCATTTTCATCCCATGGGATCGCATCGTAAGGGATCGCATATGTCGCCGTCAGCGTAAAAAAATCTGTCCGGCCGTCATCCCCTACCGATAACTCATTATTAGTAACCGTAAAGGTTTCCGACTTAATATAGTTATTCAGGCTGACCGACGTTCCGGCAGAGAGTTCCGCGGCGATTTCTTCATGTCCGTCTTCAACCGCTTCCTCCTGCCTGTTGAAAAAGACCAGCTCTGACGCATCAGGCTCCATCTCCACCAGAAGGTCACCCTTCTCTTCGTCCCGGCTGACAGAAACATGCACCGTAAAAACCGTATCATCCAGCCGGACGCCGTTTACAATTTCTCCTCCGTTTTCCTGGCGAAGCGCATAATCATACTCCCCTGCTTCTTCATAGGATATTTCCTCAAACGTGATTTTTCCTTCCGCATCATTGGAAGCGCTCAGGGACACGGCATCATCCGGATCACTGGCTGTGCCTGTCAATTCCAGCCGGAAAGAAAACTGCCCTGCTTCCAGCTCGCCGTCATACTGCACAATGGCACTGATCCTGACGGACGCTGAGGCACCGCTGCCGTCCGTTTTCAGTGTCTCCATCTCTTCGATTCCGGTGCTTTCTTCAGACATAATTTCGTCACTATTCGGCTGCGCCGTCTCCGGCAGAACCTCTCCGGAATCGTTTCCCGCAGCCTCCGGATTTTCCGCGCCGTCCGCGTTCTGGGATAACTTCCCCAAACTTTCTGCGTCATCCGCGTTCTGAGGCGTGCTCCCCGGGGCCTTTGTGCCTTCTGCGTCCTGGTTTGTGCTTTCCGGCGCCGCTGTGTCTTCCGCGTTCTGTGGCGTGCTTTCCGGCGCTGCTGCATCTTCCGCATTCTGTGGCGTGCTTTCCGGCGCCGCTGCGTCTTCCGCGTTCTGGGATGTGCCTTCCGGCGCCGTCGCATCCTCTGTATTCTGGGTTGCGTTTTCCGGGGTCTCCACGCCTTCCGTGCCTTGGGATACGTCTTCTATTTCCGTATTCTCCCCACTCACGGTCGCCTGTGCTTCTCGGCTTTCTGCCCCTGTTCCCTCCGTCGGAGCCTGTTCCTGCTCGGTAAACGCTTCTGCCCCGGCTTCCTCCTCCGCCAGCGTCTGCAGGGGAACACTCATCGCCATTCCAACCACCAACAAAACCGCCAGCATGCTTCTTACACTTTTTCTCACACGCTTTTTCATATATAACCCCTTTCCGAAAGGCTTCCGCCCCTCTTAATTTCCTGTCTCGAATCCGTCCGAACGAAACTGTACCAACGTCTCTGTAAGCTTCTTTCCCAAGTCTCTTCACTGGACATAATCTATTTTATAAATATTTATTCTCTATATTTCGTTTGTTTTACGATAAATATACCACGCCATGCATTTCCTGTCAAGCATAGAAGTAACTTTTTTTTTACCTCGAAATTCATTCGAAATATACGAAAACAGGAATACGGCATGATTTCTTTTTCACGCCGTATTCCCGTTTCCAAGCGGTCTGCTCTGCCGCTCCCACATTCATATCCGTCTTAGATGGGGCTTCCCCGAGCAGCACCGCTCACTGTCTGTCCGGGAAATTCCAACCGTTCACTGCCGTTTAAAGACGACACCCCTGAACCACATTTACCGTCCGTCCGGGAAAAGCTCCTCCCAGATCGCGTTCAGCGCCTGTTCCGCGGCCTCTCTGTCCGCCTTACCCGCATCCAAAGGCAGATCGAAGAGCGCGTTGACGCCGTCGTACCCCTCCACCCGGCTGATCTCGCCGCTGGTCTCATCAAAAGTATAAGCGCTCTGATCGAGAAACGAACCGGAATTGACGGCCAGGTAGAGACCGCGGTCCGCAAATTTCTCCAGATTGTCGCACTCCAGAATTCGGTAGGTCACACCGTCGACCACCGTCTCCAAATAACCGCCGCCGCCCAGCGTGAACACATTGATCCAGGCCGGGTCCTCCCCCCGAATCAGCGGCGTCACGAAGAAGGGCTTTTCCCCGTAAGCGTCGTCCGAGGTGTCGGGCATAGGCGTGCCGTCCGTACGCTCCGTCGCCGTCACCGCATAGGTTTTGTCCTCCTCGAGCGTCTCCATTCCTTCATACCGGGACAGATTTTTCCCGGAGACCACGCCCAGAAGCGTCACCCGATAATCGCCGAATTCCTGTGTCGCGTTGACGGAAACGGCGTCCGGGCCCGCAAACGCCTCCTGCAGTCCCACATTTCCCACCTCCTGCGCCACCTGATCGGGATTCAGATAATGCCACATGCCAAAGGCCGCCAGTGTCCCCAGCACCAACACCGCAGCCGCGGCCAGCACCGCATAGGACATTCCCTTTTTTTTCTGTTTTCCGCTCATTGTCACACGTCCTCCCATTCTTTCCATGATCTTTTCATTCAGCCGGGCATCCGGCTCTCTCTCTGGAGAAAGGGCGCATTTTAAGAGCTGATCCAATTCTTTATCAGTCATGATCAAAATCCTCCAGTTCCTTTCGCAGCAGCAGCCTCGCCTTATACAGCCGGCTTTTCACCGTGCCCGCGGGGATCCCAAGAAGTGCCCCGATCTCCTCCACGGACAGCTCTGCGGTGTAATACAGGTACACCGGTATCCGGAATTTTTCTTCCAGCCTTTCCACCGCCTGCCGCACCTGTCTGTGCCGCTCTTCGGTGATCAGCTTCTCCTCCGGCGTATCCGCGGCCGCTTCGGGTCGGTCGGCCTCTTCCACATAGAGCCGTTCTCCGGCGATGCGCTGCCGCCAGGCGAATTTGCGCTTCCGGTTTTTCCAGATCCGCAGGCAAACGGAGATCAGCCAGCTTTTGGGATTGCCCTGCGCATCGATCTGCTCCATGCGCTCCATTGCTGTCAAAAAGGTATCCTGATACAGATCCTCCGCTTCCTGCCGGTTCCGCGTGAGCCGACAGCAGAAGGCATATACCTCTTTTCCGTATGCTTCCATGCACTGCTGTATCTGTGTCAGGTTCATGCCGTGCATTTCCTCCGGTTTCCAAAGACGTCTTTTGATCCGGGTTTCGCGCCCTTCACTCATACATTGTAACAAAAGATATCCCGGTTCACAAAAAAGATATTTTCACCTGACAGACCCGAAAACGGCCGGGACCTGTCAGCCTTGATGCCTGCAGGTCCGTCAGACCTGCTGTGCAGGGGTAAACTCCACAAGGGTAACAGAAGGTGGAATTTACAATTTCATTTTTGGAGTCAGACCTGCTGCCGGAATTTTCTTGTCAGGCGCGGCATTATCTGCTATAGTGATAGAAGAAAAAGGAGAGACGTATGGGAGAATTATTTGCAAATTTTGAACCATATGATGTGCAGGAAACCCGAAGGATCGCGAGGGCTGAAGGGATACAGGAGGGAATAGAAAAGCTAGTCAGGATCGCACAGAATCTGGGCAATCCCCAGAATCTGGTGGCCCAGCAGCTGGCTGAGCAGTATGAACTGACAGAGGCGGAGGCACTGGAAACCGTGAAGCGATATTGGCAGCAGAAATAAAAACAACCGCCGAATCCTGATATGAGGCCGAGGGCCTCGTATCAGGATTTTTTATGCATCTGCAGCGGTGCAGACGGACTTCCGTCAACTCCTGTACACGCAGTTTTCCAATTCCGCGTGTTATTTATCACGAAACTGACGGCCCGGATCACGCTTCCTCCCGCGCGGCGGCCAGAAGCTCCGTAAGGCGCGCGAACTGCTCCAGCGTCAGGGCCTCGCCGCGCACAGTCTCCGACACTCCCATGGAAAGCAGGGCGTCCCGCACGGTTTCTTTTGAAAAGGACAGGCCCGCGGCGTTGTACAGGCTGTTCACCAGCATTTTGCGGCGCTGGTTGAAGGAAGCCCGGATGACGGAAAAAAGCAGGTCCTCGTCGGGAACGGACACGGGCGGTTTTTCGTAGCGCTTCAGGCAGACCACGGCGCTGCCCACGCCGGGACGGGGGATAAAACAGTTGGGCGGCACATTGGCCACGATCCGGGCGTCGGCGAAATACTGTACCGCCAGGGACAAGGCGCCGTATTCCTTCCCGCCTGGACCGGCCTGCATCCGCTCCGCCACCTCCTTCTGCACCATGATGGTCATCGAGTACAGCGGCACCCGCTTCTCCAGCAGGCTCATCACAATGGGCGTGGTGATATAATAAGGAAGATTCGCCACCACCTTGATGGGTCTGCCGCCGTTTTTTTCCTCCGCCAGCCTGGTCAGATCCACCTTCAGGATATCCTCGTTGATGATCTCCACGTTCTCACAGTCCGCCAGCGTCTCCTGCAGAATCGGAATCAGCGCCCGGTCGATTTCCACCGCCGCCACGCGCCCGGCCCGCTTCGCCAGATACTGTGTCATCGCACCCAGGCCGGGGCCGATCTCCACCACGCAGTCCTCCGGCGTCAGCTCCGCAGCCTCCACGATCTTTTCCAGCACATGGGGATCGATGAGAAAATTCTGTCCGAACTTCTTCTGGATCTTAAAATCGTATTTTTTCAAAACGGCAATGGTATTTGCCGGGATTCCCAGTAATTCCACAGTCTCCTCCATTCCGCGAGCGTATATGGGCCGACACGTGCGATCCCGCGTTTTGTGACGCCCGCAGCACAAAACGCAGCATGAAAAATAAGCCATCCGGCTTATTTTTCATGCTTTCCCCCTGTCTCTTTTCAGACACCGAACAGCTCCTGTGCGTTCCTCCAGGTGACACGCTCCGCCTCATCCTCGCTGACACCCTTGATCTGTGCGATGGCCTGTACGACATAGGGCAGATACAAGGAAGAATTGCGCTTCCCCCGGTATGGGACCGGCGCCAGATACGGGCAGTCCGTCTCCAGCAGAATACGCTCCAGCGGGATATATTCCACCGCTTCCTTCAGCTTCTTCGCGTTCTGAAATGTGATCACACCGCCGATGCCGAAATAGAAATCCCATTTCAGGTAATCCCTGGCCGTCTCTTTCGTATAGGAAAAGCAGTGCATGACGCCGCGCAGTCCATCCCACCGACACGCCTCCATCACATCCCAGGTGTCCTTTGCCGCCTCCCGGGAATGGATGATCACCGGTTTTCCCGTCTCCCGGGCCAGCGAAAGCTGTCTGGCAAACCATTCCTTCTGCAGGGCGCGCGCCGTCTCTTCTTTTTCCCAATGATAATCCAGCCCGATCTCTCCCAACGCCGCGGCCTTCGGATGGGAAAGACGTTCCTTCAGCCAGTCATAGTCCGGATCCGTCAGGCCCTCCAGCTCCGAAGGGTGGATCCCCACCGCCGCATAAACGAACGGCCATTTTTCGGCCAGCGCCAGCGTGGAATCCACGGAGGGCCGGTCCGAAGAAACGTTGATCACCCGGCCGATCCCCGCTCCCGGCAGAGACGCCAGCAGCGCGTCCCGGTCCGCGTCAAAAGCTTTATCGTCAAAGTGTGCATGACTCTCATAGATCATCTGTTTTCGCCTCCTGACATCGCGCTCGGATTTCCGCTTTAAAAAATAATACGCCCGAAATGCGCGCTCATTTTCAGATTTCAGTATACCTAAATCAAAAATCAAAATCAATCCGTCTCCCAAGCTTTGTCTGAACACTGGTTTTGGACCTGAGAATATCCTGACCACACCGCAGATTTCCGCCAATAGAAAATATTCCCAAAACAGTCTCCGAAAATATCCATCCTTCCAGGAACACAAAAACGGAGCTGCCGCGCCCTCTGGCCAGACAACTCCGTTTCTTATCTCCACAGAATATTATCTGTCAATCGATATCCTGATCCTTGATGTATTCCATCACATCTCCGACAGTCTGGAGCTTCTCCAGATCTTCGGACGGGATCTCGATTCCATACTCCTCTTCAAACGCCATCACCAGCTCGAATAGATCCAGCGAATCCGCCTGAAGGTCATCCTTGAATGAGGTATCCTCTGTAATTTTCACATCATCCAGGTTCAACTGCTCCCGAATAATATCCGCGATTTTCTCCAACATAGCACACGATCTCCTTTAACGCCTCATCAAAGGGCTATTTTCAAAAAAAGTATAGTATCTGCAGGAACCGTTGTCAACCACTTTCCGTAAAATGGACGGGCAATCGCTTCGTAAGCCGCATCGGCGGCCGTACGGCTGCAGCAGGGGCCCTTCCGCGCGCAAATTAATCACAGAAATCCCGCTTTTTCCTCTTGCACAATGCAGTCTTTTCGAGTAGAATAGAGAATGCCTCGAGGAAATGGACATCCCCGAGGGCATTCCCTTTTATGGAGAAGTACCCAAGTGGCTGAAGGGTCCGGCTTCGAACACCGGTAGGCTGTAACAGGCGCGAGGGTTCAAATCCC
>CANQTI010000001.1 GCA_947626725.1 uncultured Eisenbergiella sp. | reverse complement strand
CAAGACCCAGAGCGGAAACCTGGGCTTCGCCCGCGCTTCCGGCCTCCACCGCGAAGGTCAGGTCGGAGAGGCTGTCCACATCCTGATACTGGTCCGCTTTCTCAGCGGGAACGATGACCACCTGCGCGTTGTTGCAGTAGGCGTTGGAGCATTCCATGGCGCTGAGCACTTCGTCATTCAGCGTCATGCCGTTCCACACGCAGTCGATGGTCTTGCCGTCCAGCTCCAGGACCTTATTGTCCCATTCAATGACGACGAATTCCGCTTCCACGCCCAGGCTTTCGGCAAATGCCTTCGCCATGTCCGCATCGAAGCCGATCCATTCGCCGTTGGCATCCTGATAGTCCATGGGCTCAAACTCGGTGATGCCCACCACCAGGGTGCCTTTGCCCTGTACATAGGCGAGATCGCTGTCAGCGGTTTCCGCAGAGGCAGCTTCCTGCGCGGAAGCGGTATCTTCCGCAGCGGCGGACTCTTCAGCGGCTGATTCGTTCTGCGCGGTGTCGGCTTCTGCAGCCGCTTCGCCCTCTGCGGGAGCAGAGGGCTGTGTGTTGTTCCCGCACGCGGCCAGCGTCCATACCATGGCCAGCGTCAGGGTCAGTGCCAGTAATTTTTTCATTTTCTTCTCCTCCGTAAGTACTTTTGTGCATTACGGTACAATATTAGCAAGTTAGTATGCTAAAGTCAACAGGGAAATTTCAGGGCCCTGCGTTTTTTTCACAGGACCCTGTACGGCCGTAGAGCAAAATGTAAGGGAAGGTACGGCATTGACCGGCTCGTTCGATTAATGGAAGGACGGCATCGAGTGCTTTCAATCATTTAATTTTGATGATTTTGTGACACCTGCCGTTTTAAATGGTGAGTGAATGAATATAGCCGTTTGCGGCAATCAGGGCCGCGCCGCGCACCGCATTGTCTGCGATTTCTGAAAAAAGAAGCGTGACCGGGCAGTTTATTTCCTTCAATTTTTCTTTCAGCTGCGCTTCAAACCGCTCATGATATGTCATCAGGTCGCCCGTCAGGATCACCTTGTCCGCATGAAAAAGGTTTCCCATATTTTTGATGGAGACTGCCAGGGGAAGCAGCAGTTCGCTGACGGCATTCATATGATATTTTCCCTGCGCCATGCAGGGCCTGATATAGGCCTCCAGACAGCCATGTGCGCCGCAGGAGCATTTTCTGCCGCCCGGGATGACGATATTGTGCGCCAGTTCCAAAATTCCCGTCCCTTTCAGAATCCTGCCTTCGATGGAGGCGGCCATACCGATGCTTTTATCAATGCGCAGGAGCAGCAGGTTTTCTTCTTTCGTCTGTTTTAGGTGAGCGTACAGCAGACAGTCCGGGTCATGTTCCAGAAAAATCCGGGCCTGGAAGATCTGTTCCAAAAGCGCTTTTATCGGAACGTGATTCCAACTGCGAACGCCGGGTATGGCGATGGAGATACCTTGAGCGGAATCGATCAGGCCCTGCATGGCGATGCCGACAGAAACCAGCAGGCCAGGTTCGAAATCGTGGGAAACCGATGCGGCAAAGGCAAGGATTTCTTCCAACAGCGCCTTGCCGTCGTCGGGAGCTTTGACCGGCTGGGCATACCGTTTGAGAATTTCGCCGGAAAGATTCATGACGATGGCACGCAGGCCGGACCGGTTAATGTCAAGTCCGACAGCGAAGTTTTTTTGATGATTGACACGCAGCATGCCGGGAATGCGGCCGCCGGAAGCGGCGCCCGCTTTTTCCTCCACGATAGCCCCGCTTTCCAGCAGCCTGTTTACAATTTTAGTCATTCCCCCCCAGCTTAATTCGCTCAGGGCGACGATCTGTTTCCTGGAAAGGACTTCATGCTGCTGTATAAGGTTCAGGATCCGGGAGCAGTTGGCGTTGGCCATGTCCTCCAGATCAATGTAATTTTTCAAGCGTATGTCCTCCGACTCCTATTTTTCAAAAATATAGCGCTCTCCGGGGACGAAAATGTGGAAACGCTGGCTGGGATTGAGAAATTGCAGTGTATCCACGAATTCTGAGGGATTGGCGCCATTGACATCATACAGGTCGAAATGGACGGGAACGAGGAGACCGGCGCCGCAGTGTTTGGCAAGAAGAATGGCTTCCCGGCTGTTAAAACAGCCGATAATGTCACATACGTTGGTGCGGTAATAGTCTCTTCCATTGATGGGAAGCACGAAGATATCACAGCCTGAGATTTTGTCCTCCAGACCGTCATAAGGGCAGCAGTCGCCGGAATGAAAGAGAGAGATTTCTCCCAGCGTGAATCGGAAGCCGACCTCCTCATACGTGTCGCTCCCGACGGGATGCAGTTCTTCATGGGCGGCGGGAACAGCCGCAACGGTCAGGCCCGGCCTTAAGGTGATTTCCTGGTCGCAGCGAAGGCCCCGGATCCGTTCCCGAGAAATCCCGTAAGAGGCAATCGTATCGGTGATCGCGGCGGATACGAAGAAGGAAGCATCGGGATTCCTTTGGGCGATCGTTGAAAGCGTATTGGGATCTGCGTGGTCATAATGGGCGTGGGTGCAAAAAACGTATTGCACGAAATCCAGCTCCTTCGGAGAAATAGGAGCGGGATAACGACGCTTCCAGGAGACCCGTTCGGAGCAGCAGTTTTGGTCCACATAGTCCGTGAGATAGCCGTCCACCAGAATATAGTCAGATTGATATTTCAGGAGAAAGCCGGTCTGTCCGAGATAGAAGAGCGCGATCTGGTTTTCTGTCAGCTTTGTTTGCAGGATAAAGTTTTTGTCCATTTTTTCCCTCCGTTCCGCGAGCGTATGCGAGCAGGCACGAGCGCCGGATCAGGCGCTGTCTTCCTTTCTGGATTCGCCCGGATTTTTTTCTTGACATATTATATCACGCTGTGATATAACTGTCAATGAAAAGATGAGAGGAGGTCGCAATATGAGAGCGATCGTAATTAAAAAACCGGGGGAAATACAGCTGGAGCAGGTCGCGGTTCCGGAACCGCCAAAAGGTTTTGCGCGCATTCGGGTGAAGGCGGCTGCTATTTGTGCGACAGATTTGGAGGTGATTGACGGCAGGATCCCCGCCCGGTATCCGGTGATTCCGGGGCATGAATGGAGCGGAACTGTGGATGCCGTCGGAGACAGCGCGGATGCGCACTGGGTCGGAAAGGATGTTGTGGGCAGCAACGACGTTGTCTGTCTGAAATGTGAGGCCTGCAGAAGCGGCAATTGGCGTTATTGTAAGTCTTTTGAGGAAATCGGCTTTAAGAGAGACGGTGCCTATGCGGAATATATGCTGGCCCCTGTGTACGGACTGTACCAAAAGCCGGAGAAGCTCCCCTTTGAACAGGCTGCTCTCTGCGAGCCGCTGGGCGTTGCGCTCGGCACGTTTCAGAAAGCGCAGGCGCGTTTCGGGGATACGCTGATGATCATGGGGGCCGGATCCATCGGGCTTTGCATGCTGGCCGTCGGAAAGGCGATGGGGATGCGTCGGATCGTGGTCTGCGCTTCTTCGGACAGGAGGCTGGCATTGGCGAAAAAGATGGGTGCCTATGCGGTCATTGCAACAGAAAAGCAAAATCTGAAGGAGGAAATGAGGCGTCTGCATCCGGACGGGACGGATCTGATTATCGACGCGACGGGCGCAGAATCCTGTATTCAAAGCTGTCTGGCGCTGGCAAAAAAAGGCGGCACAGTGATGCTCGCCGGATACGGGCGCGGAAAAGAGATGTCCATTCGGATGGATGATATTCACATACCGAATCTTCATGTGATAGGCGCCGGCAACAACTGGAATACGCTGAAGCTCGCTTTGAATCTGATGGAAGACGGCATGGTGGATTTGTCGGATTTTGTTACGGAAAGACTGTCTCTTGAGGAATACGAAAGGGGAATCGGGCTGGTGCGCAGCCGCCCGGCCGGTTTTGTAAAGGCGGTATTTATCAATGGATAAGGCATTTCTGGGAATCGATCTGGGCACTTCGTCTGTCAAGGTACTTTGCCTGCGTCCGGACGGCAGCACAAATAAAGTTTGGGTCGGATATGAAAAGCCGGATATAGAGGGGTGGAGGAAGGCTGTATTCGCCGCCCTTTCACAGTTAGATACTTCTGGGGTCGCGGCGGTCGGGCTGTCCGCTCAGACAGGCACCTATATTGTGAATGATCACGATGTGATTGCGTGGAACACGGAAGTTGGAAGCAAAGAATTACAGGAGATACAGGAACGGTATCCAAAGGAAATATTTTTAAAAGAGCTGGGAATGGCGCATCCTTCCCTTGTCTCTTACCCGATTCCGCGGCTCTTGTATATCAAAAGGAAATACGGAAACGGGGCGAAAGTCTGTCAGCCCAAAGAGATGCTCGTTCAGCTATTTACCGGGAGGATTGCGGCAGATCCCTACACCTGGAGGGGGTTGGCAAATCCTAAGACGGGCCGTTACAGCGACTTCTTTTTGCGAGAGCTGGGGAATCCGATGCTGCCGAAGCTGTGTCCGTTTACGTCGTGTGTCGGTACGGTGACGCAGGAAATGCAGAAAGAAACGGGGCTTTGCGCCGGGATTCCGGTCTATTGCGGGCTGAACGATTTTTATGCGTCTCTGGTCGGTATGGGTGCGGTTCATCCGGGGGATCTGTTCGATATCACTGGGACGAGCGAACATCTCGGCATGATAGAAAGCGCGCTTGCTGCGGATACACCGCTCATATCCAGCGCATTTCTGGACAGCTTCGTACAGTACGGCGTGACGGGGGCAAGCGGTACTTCTTTGGGATTCGGCAGACAGTGTTTTCAGACAGAACTGACAGCGCTGTCCGAAGACCTGGTGCGGACGGCGCCGATCTTTACCCCATATTTGACCGGGGAAAGGGCACCAATTTTTGACAGTGCTGCCAGCGGCACATTGCTGGGGATCACGCAGGCGTGTAAAAAGGAACATCTTGCCTATTCCGTACTGGAAGGGGTGGTGTTCAGCCTTTTCCATATTTATGAGACGATGGGAAAACCGATAGCGGCACGAATTCTGGTCAGCGGCGGAGCTGCGAAAAACCGGATGCTTAATTTCCTGAAATCAGAGATGTTCGCGCTTCCGCTTGCGACGATCAAAGAAAATGATTCTTCCGCGCTGGGGGCGGCGGTCACGGCCGCGGTTGGCAGGAAAGCCTATGCGGACATCGCGGAGGCGGTGCGTATCTTTTGCCGGACGGAAGAACAGATCGCGCCCGAAGGGCGGCTGAGGCCGCTTCTGGATCGGCGGTACCAGATTTATAAAAAAATATATCCTGCGTTAAAAGAACAATACATGGCGCTGAAGGAGGTCAGACAATGAGCTGTGTCATTTTCGGGGCGGGAAAAATTGCCCGCGGTTTTATCGGACATCTTTTATATCTGAGCGGCATTGACTTCGTGTTTGTGGAAAAGTCGGATGCTCTGGCGGACCTGATCAATGAACGAAAACAGTATACGGTCAATATTCTCGGCAATCCGGAGAAAAACTGCGTGGTAAAAGGGGCGAAAGCGCTGAAATTTTCTGAACGGGAAGAAATTGCACAGGCGATTGCGCGTTCGGATGTGGTATTTGATGCGGTTGGCGGCAAAAACCTGTCTCAAATCGTTCCTTTTCTTTGCGCAGGAATTGAAGAAAAGGCGAAATCCGGCGGCGTGCTGAATTTGATCACCTGTGAAAACTGGAAACAGCCCGCGGACATTTTAAGGCAGGGCATCAGCGAGGGGATCGACGGCGCCTGCCGCGCATATTTTGAAAGCAATGTAGGCATTACGGAATCTGTCGTCATGCGCAGCGCCATAGAGGCGGATGCGGAGCTTTTGAAGAGGGATCCGCTCCTTGTGAATGTACAGGATTTCTGGGAACTGCCTGTAGACGCTTCCCGAATTTGCAAAACGCTGCCGGATATTATGGGGATCAAGCTGGTGGAAGAGTTCACGGGCTTTTTGGAACGCAAATTCTATACGTATAATGCTGCAAACGGAACGACCTCTTACCTCGGAGCACTGATGGGGTATGAAAAAATCGCGGATGCGGCGCACGACGAACGGATTCTGCGTATTCTGGATGGGGTTTACCGGGAGACCTCAAAAGCGCTTTCCGTCAAACATGGCATTCCCTTTGCGGAGCAGTGGGCTTTTACGCGCACTTCACTGCACAAGCTTCAGGATTATACCATTGTAGATTTCATCGAGCGCAATGCCAGAGATCCGATCCGCAAGCTGGGACCGGACGATCGGCTGGTCGGCTCTGCAAGACTGGTGGAAAGCTGCGGGATCAGGCCGGAAAATCTTTGCATTGCGATTGCTGCCGCCCTGTTTTATCACAGGGACACGGACGAATTCGCGGTAAAGTTGGAGGATATGCGGCGCCGGATGGGCATCGATTACGTACTGCAGAACGTGTGCTGCCTGGATCCTTCGGGACCGTTAGCCATGTTGATCAAGGAAAAGATCGCATATTTGAAAGAGGAGGGTTATATCCGTGAATAAAATCGTCGTTATCGGAGCGGGAAAGACGGGACGGGGGTTTGTCGGCAGACTGCTTGCAGAGAGCGGCCTGGCTTTTGATTTGGTCGATTGCGACGCGGGACTTGTGGAGAAGCTGAATCGGCAGGGGGCTTTTCAGGTTCGTTTTTTCGGTGCACAGAGGGAACCGGTGAAGGTTTCGGATTATCACGCCTTTGTCTGGGAGGAAGCGGACTTTTCCGCTGCGGAACTGATTTTTGTTTCTGTGGGCGGATCGAATCTTTCTGCGGTCGGGATGCGGCTGAAGGACAAACTTGCGCCCGACCAGCGCTGCGTGCTGATTACCTGCGAAAACTGCTCCGATCCCACAGGGCGCCTGAAAACGGTGACGAAAGATCGGCCGCTTTTATCTGTCAGCGAGGCCACTGTGTTTTGCACCACGATCGAAGACGGAGAACTGAATATCGCGTCGGAAAACTATCCTTATCTGCAGTGCAATGCGGGCCCGTTAAACGGATATATCCCTCCGGCGGCAGCCGTGAAGCCGGTGGAGGCATTCGGGAACCTATTGACGAGAAAACTGTTTACCTATAATGCGGCAAGCTGCATCATCGCATATCTGGGCTGGCTGTTGGGATATATGGATTATGGGGAGGCAGCGAATGATCAAAGAATACTGCAGCTTTTGGATCAGAATTACGCGGCGACCAATCGCGTGCTTTGCCGGGAATTTGGGTATGATCCGAAAGACCAGGAAGAATTTTCCCTGCTGTCACGCCGAAAATTTACGAATCGTACGATCGCAGATACTATAGCGCGCAATGCCAGAGAGCCGCAGCGAAAGCTGGAGCGGGAGGAAAGGGTCATAGGCCCGATGCGGATGCTGGACCGGTACGGGGAGGATTCCAGCGTGCTGCAGATGACCGCAGCAGCCATGCTCCTGTATGATGCCGAGGGAGAAGAGGAATGGCGGAAAATAAAGAAACAGATGTCTCCGGAAAGCATTTTGACAAAGCTGTGTATGCTGGATGAGGGCGGTGCGCTGTTTGAGGGAATTATGAGATATTATGAAAGCTTTTCCGGCCAGATCAAAGATGGAGAAAAACCATGCCTGAAAGGCCGGATGGATTGAGAAAAATGGCAAAATATGGTTGTTGAATTCCCGGCCGCATGGTATTATTTTTAAAAGAGGGGCAGAAAAATAGTTTTGACATAAGGCGCGTTTGTCGGGCGGTGATGAGAGCGGATATTTTGCTGTCATGAAGGTCTGTCTTTCAGGCAGAAGGGGGGGATGGGTATGTATCAGGTTTTGCTTGTGGATGACGAGCCAGCCGTGACGGATTCCCTGTGCTATGGCATTGACTGGGAAGCTCTGGGACTGCGCGTTGCCGCTGTAGTACAGAACGGCAATCAGGCCCTGACGGTGATAGAAAAGCAGCCGGTGGATATTGTAGTGACGGATATCCGGATGGCGGATCTGGATGGACTTTCTCTCAGCAAGAAGATATCCCAAATGAAAAAGAACATTCAGGTGATTTTGCTCAGCGGTTTTGCGGAGTTTTCTTATGCGCAAAAGGCGCTTTCTTATGGCGTGATCGGCTATTGCCTGAAACCAGTGGAATATGAAGAACTGTCCCGTTATCTCAAACAGGCGGTACAAAATTTAAACAGCGCGTCCCACGGGCGGGAGTACGGTAGCCACCTTTTGGATTCTCTCTATTCCGGGAATGTCAGAGAGGCGAAAGTCTGTCTGGCGCAGGCGGGGCTTTATGGGAGTTCTTATTATTTGGCCGTATCCGTCAGCAAGTATCCGTTTCCGGTTCAGGAAAAGCAGAGCGTTATGGTACAGCTGGGGAGGTGGGCTTTTGGATACATTTCCATGCATCCCTACAGCCGTAAGCAGATCGAGGCGCACATGGAAGAAACGCACTGCCGGGGCAGCAGCTATTTTCCGAAGCCGGTCAGGACGCAGCAGATCTGTTCCGTTCTGCTTCACCTGAATGATGCCGCATATGGCTTTTTCTTCTGTCCGGATAAGAAAATCGTAGTGGATGATGTCACTCCCAGAGCGAATCCCGAGATGCGAAAATTGAAGAAAGTGCTGGAAGAGGGGAGCCGGAAGGAGCTGCTCTGCTTTCTGGACAGTCTGGAGAAGAGCGGTTCGGGCGGCATGTCTTTAAAAAATGCCTGGCAGCTTTACAATATGCTGGCGGTCCATGATAAATATGGTTCGGCCATTGCGACGGACGACATTTACAGCCCGGAGCATCTGATTTATCAGTATGGGACCTTCGGCAATATGATAGAAGTTTTGAAAGACCGGATTGAAGAGAGCAGAAATCAGGATGGCTTCGAGGATCTTTCCAACACCACTTTTCTGCAGATGCTGGAATATATCGATGGTCATTTGCATGAGGATTGTTCTTTGAAACGGCTCGGAAAAGCAATGAACATGAACGCCAACTATCTGGGACAGATTTTTAAGCGTGAAACGGGAAAGAACTATACAGCCTATATCACACAGCTTCGGATCGAAAAGGCGAAGGAAATGCTGGATGCCGGGGAGCATTCCATTGAAGAGATCGCTACAACGTTAGGCTTTAACGATTATTTTTATTTTCTCAAGACGTTTAAGCGGATCACCGGATATACCCCGAAGCAATACGGCCAGGGGGCGGAAGGAAAAGTGCCTCTGTTTGCCGTGAAAACGTGAGGCGGCAAGAGACGGCTGCTGCCGCCCGCCGCTTCCGCATTTTTGGCCCGCATGGGAAAATCCTATGCGGGCCAAAAATGCGGAAGCGGCGTATGTTTAATCCTGGATTCGGATTTGAATGCAGGTGCCGTCTCCCGGCGCGCTGGAAATGGTGAAACTGCATTTTTCTCCATATAAAAGAGAAAGGCGAGTGTAGACGTTTGACAGACCGATACAGTCCGTATTCCCGTCCGTGTGAAGACGGGCGCGGATTTCTTCCAGCTGTGAAGGCGGGATGCCGACACCGTTGTCCCGGATGCTGATGCGCAGAGAATCCTGGACGATGTCTGCGCTGATATAGAGTGTCCAGGGACCCTCCAGGGGTTCCAGCCCATGGAGAAAAGCATTTTCTACCAGAGGCTGCAGAATCATTCTGGGGATTTTCCGGGCGGCCGCTTCGTCGGAAATGTGGAAGAGGACGGACATCTGATTCCGGTAACGCTGTTTTTGGATATTGATATAGGCTTTGACCATTTCCGCTTCCTCTGCCAGAGTGACGATGGGGTCGCCTTTAATAGCGTAACGGTACATTTTGCCCATGGATGCTGTGATCAGAGAAATCTGGTCCACCTTCCCTGCGATGGCGTCTGCCCGAATCAGTTCCAGCGTATTGTAGAGAAAATGGGGATTGATCTGACTTCGCAGACTTTCGATCTCAGCGTTTTTGCGCTGCAGTTCTATTTGATACATTGCCTCCCGGTTTTGCTGCATTTCTGCGGAAAGGCGGATGAGGTGATCTATCAGCTTGGCAAATTCTTCTCCGATGAGCTGTACCTCCGTACAGCCGGATAAGTCAAGGGGCAATTCCGCAGTCGTGGTGGAAAGATCCTTGCCTTGCAGAGAGACGATGTAGCTGCTCAGCCGTCCCAAGGGTGCGACGGTGTTTCGGTGAAAGAAAAAGTTGCAAATCACATAGGTGATCAGCAAAAAGATCGATAGAGAAACACAAAATACATACATGGAATCCAGTCTTGCCGTGACGGCGCTGCGGTCCACCACGCTGATCAGGGTACAGCCGGCGGAATTCACCGGGAATGCCTGAAACACAAAGCGGCCGCTTCGGATGGAAGAAATGTCAGGATGAGAAAGGAGCAGCTCCTGGATCTGAGAAAGATCCGGAGCGTTTTCTTTTTGTACTGTGTCTATGCCCAGAAAGCACAGATTGCCGTTGGAATCCATCAGTATCTGGTAAGAACCTTCGCTTTGGATAAAAGGGAAACCGGCCGGCAGTTCTGAGAGATTAATGCTGGCCACCGCATTTCCCAGTTTTTTAGAGCGGGAATAATAGTTATAGAAGAAAACCAGATATTGAGAAGGAACCTGGCGTTTGGAAGAGATGATAGAGGACGTATAGATCCCCAGTGCAAGTGTTCCCCGCCGTTCCCCGCTTCTTTCATTCAGAATGTTCAGATCCTCCCGCAGGTAAATATTGGATAAAAAGACCCGATCGGAATACAGGGCGATGTCCTCAAAAGTAGTGGGGACGCCGGGAAGGGTGGAAAAAATGCCATTGAGGTCGGAGATCAGGTCGAGCGAGATGGAACTGGAAGAATCCAGCAGCATCAGTTCCTTGCAGCTTTCTTCATATTGCAGCCGGATGAAGATAGAATCCGCCTGCTGGGCGGCCTGATCGAACGCATTTTGCAAAAGCTGGCTGTTTTGCTGTGCATACTGGAGAAAATCATTCAGGACAGATTGTTTTGCTTCATTGACCAGAACGAAGCAAAGAAGGAGGAGTATGGCAGACATGCACGCCATGTAGAGCGGAAACTGCAGTTTGATGCTGTGAAAAGGTCTGTTCTTTTTGGAAGCCTGTTTCATGAGAATCTCCTCTTGGCTGGCCGGCGTTATCTGCGCCGGTTAGAATATGACATGTTTGGCAAAACGGCCGCTGGGGACATGAATTGCGGTACGATGGCGGGGAGGGCGGCGTGTCCGAAACCGTTGGCAAATGACCTTTATTCCGCGGTGTGTCCTGTGCTGTCACGCAGGGCCAGGGTGCAGGCAATCAGCGGATTGCCTTTCTGGTCTGAAAAAGGGGTTTGACTGGTGCTGTTCGGGCGGGTCACTGGTACAGACGGCATATGCTTTGCCGTTCCTGGAGCATTTTGCGCGGTCATCTGTTCCAGAAGACGATAAAAAGCGATTTTGCCCATGGCTTCAAACGGCGGCACCACGCTGGAAAGGGGAGGATTGCACATCGGACAGAAGACAGTATTGTCGAAACCGATGACGGCCACATCAGTTGGGACGCGCAGACCGCTTTTTTTGATGGCCTGCATGGCACCAAAACCGATGGCGTCATTCTGTGCGAAGACGGCGTCGATGCCGGGCTCGTCCTGCAGCAGCTTTTCTGTGAGCAGGTAACCGCTCTTGGCATCCCAGTCGCCGATCCGTACCAGCCGGGGATCGTAGGGCAGATTGTGTTCTACCAGGGCCTGCTGATAGCCGCTGGAACGTAAATACATACCCATTGAATCGATAGGGCCGCTGACCATGGCGATCCGTTTGCGCCCCAGCTTTAAAAGGCTGTTGACAGCGAGCCAGGCGCCCTGGTGGTCGTCATAGTGAACATAGGGATGCCCATCCTGTCTGGTAGCAAAAACCGTTACATGCGGAATAGGCAGGTCCGCCATCAGTCCGTCCACTTGCCTGGCGTATTGGGACAGGTACAGGATGCCGCTCACCTTGTCTTCGATCCTGGATAAAAGCAGAGAAATGCGAGAGTTCAGCATGCGGATGTCGGGGGCGCGCATTTCTTCTCCTCGGCCGACGCCAAGAGAATAGATGGCGGGAAACAGGTCATCCGCCGCGGCCTGTGTCAGGGCGCCGGAAAGCATGTCGTCAACAAAGTTTGTCCCGAAATCTTCGATGATGATGATGGGGTTTGCACAGGCGGGTTTGGGGTGCCGCCGGCGGGTGTGGTAGCCCATTTCCAGGGCTTTTTGCCGGACTTGTTCACGTGTCTGGGGCTGCATCCGGCCCTTGCCGGAGAGCGCATTGGAAACGGTGGCCTCGGACAGCTGCATGGCCTTGGCGATATCTGAAATACGGACCATAAATTTTCCTTTCCAGGGGCTGCGGGATGAAAACAGGATGCCATTGTGCATGAAACAGGATTCTCATCTCAGAAAAAGACTGAAATATTCTGTTTTTATCATAACAGGTTTTCCCCTTCTTTGTCAAATCATAAATTAATCAAAATTAACCAAATATGATTAATTGACTGTGGAAATACAGGGTGATATAATACAGATATTCCATTAATTTTCACCAAAAGTGTGATTATATAATCAAAAAAAGGAGGCTGCAATGGGACGGGGAAGGGCAAGAATCTGGCAGGAGGACCTGGTGATTCCTACTTATGAATTGGGGGAAGAGGAGCGGCTGCCGATTTTTTACAAGCTGCGGATTAACCAGGGGACCAAGGGGGATATTTATCCATATAAGAACAAGGATATCCTCACTTTGGAGAAGAATGAGAAGCACACCTATAAAGCGCTGCGGATGGAAAACGATTATATCCGGGTTACGGTGCTGCCGGAGCTGGGCGGAAGGATTTATGAAGGGTATGATAAAGTAAATGATTATCATTTTGTTTACAAAAATAACGTGATTAAGCCTGCGCTGATCGGATTGAACGGGGCCTGGATTTCTGGCGGCATTGAATTCAACTGGCCGCAGCACCATAGGCCCACCACATTCCTGCCGGTGGAGTACGTGATTGAAGAGGAAGAGGACGGCGGCGTGACAGCCTGGGTAGGGGAAACCGAGAGCAGGAACGGGCAGAAGTGTCTGCTGGGTATCGGGATCTGCCCCGATCGCTCTTATATCACCGCCAGGGTGAAGCTGTACAATCCGGCTCCCCAAAAAGAGGCGTTTCACTGGTGGGCCAATCTGGCGGTACATGTGAATGACAGCTACCGTCTGATGTTTCCGCCGGATGTCGATTATGTCACTCACCACGACAAGACCCATGTTTCCCCTTTCCCGGTGGTGAAGGGGCAGTTTGCGGGGACGGATTTTCAGGATGGTGTGGATATCCGATATGTGAAAAATCTGAAGTCAGGCAGTTCCTTTTTTATTTTTGACTCAGCATATTCTTTTATGGCCGGATACGACGACTCCAGACAGATGGGGACCGTCCATGTGGCGGATCATTTCCTTGCCCCGGGCAAAAAGTTCTTCACGTGGGGCCAGGCGGATTATGGCAGGGCATGGCAAAAAAACCTGACGGATGAGGATGGAAACTATATTGAGATTATGACCGGCTGTTTTACGGACAACCAGCCGGATTTCACCTGGATTATGCCTTATGAGACCAAAACGTTTGAACAAAAATGGTACTCGCTCAAAGGCATCCGGGACCTGAAAAATGCCACGGCAGACGGCGCGATAGGTGTATATAAGGAAGGAGATGGCGTGACAGTCGCCTTTAACGTAACCCGGGCTGGAACCGTGGTTCTGGAGGTGAACGGGGAAAGGTCCTCCTATGACGTTCTGCCGGGGGAGGTTTACCGATACTGTCCTAAAAGCGTGCGGGAGGTGGAGGAAGCTGCGGTCTGCCTGACGGATGAAGCTGGCAGAGAACTGGTGCGTTGGGAAAAGCTCCCCATGTTTTTCGAAGGAAAGGAAGCGCCTAAAGCGCGAACACGCGCCCTGCCTCCGGAGGAGATAGAGAGCGTAGATGAACTGTGGGTAAACGGCGTGCATTTGGAACAGTACAAGCATGCGGTAATGAAAGCGTCCGACTATTACCAGGAAGGTCTGAAGAGAGATCCCGGGGATATCCGCTGCAACGTGGCTATGGGCGTATTGATGTACCGTGCCGGGAATTTTGAAAAAGCGGCAGATTATTTGGAGCGTGCGGTCAGCCGGGCAGTGAGCCGCAATCCGAATCCCCTGGATGCTGAGTGTTATTATCAGCTGGGGCTTGCATACCGACAGCTGGGCGGGAAATGCGGGATGGACAGCACGGCCCTTTTGAAAAAAGCGCTGGCCGCTTTCAAGCGAGCAGCGTGGAGTTATGCCTGGAAGAGCGCCGCGCTGCAGCAGTCTGCGGAACTGGAATGCGCCGCTGGGGATTTCGATGCTGCGCTGGAGGATCTGGATGCTTCTCTGGAGACCAACGCTCATTCGCTGCGTGCCGCAGCGATCCGCTCGGCCATTTGGACTCGGCTGGGAAGAAGGGAATGTGCCCGTACAAAAGCGGAAGAAATGCTTCGTTACGACCCATTGGATATATCCTCCTTATTCACACTGTATTTATGCGGAGAGGAAACGGCAAAAAAGAAACTGGTTCGGATACTGGGAGGAAAGGTATCGGCTTATTTGGGATTGGCAGAGGTATATCTGGCCTGCGGACTGTACGAAGAGGGAGAAAAAGCCCTGGAACTTTGCCCGAAACGGACGGCGCTTTGGTATTTTTATCTGGCGTGGGCCAATGCCCGGATGGGGAAAGCGGAAGCCTGTACAGATTGTATTCGAAAGGGTGAGGACAGTGTGCAGGAGGATGTATTCCCCAATACGCTCCTGGATTTCCAGGTATTGGATTTTGTATCCCAAAACAGCGAAAGCGCCCTGGCGCCTTATTACCTGGGCTGTATGCTTTATGCCAGAGATAATGAAAAGCCCGCGGCTGACTGCTGGCAGCTTTCGGTGCAGCGTCGGCCCGATTTCGCGGATGCGCACCGTGCTCTTGCGCTGGCCCTGTTTGAATGTCTGCACGATCGCTGTGCGGCGAAGCAGGAGATGGAACTGGCCCTGCGTTATGCCAGGGAACCGCGGATTTTCTATGAAAACTATCAGCTGGAAAAAGTTATGGGCGCATCCGATCGGAAACTGTTGGCAATATTGGAAGAGAATATGGATTTGGTAGAAAAACGCCAGGATTTAAAGCTGCAGTATATTGAGTGTCTGAGCAGGGCCGATCGGGTTGATGATGCTATGAAGCTTATGGAGCAGGGAAAGTTTTATTGCTATGAGGGCGGTGAAGGAATGCTGCCCGCCCTGCATGCTTTTGCCCATATCGTCAAAGGCGTTCAGGCATTAAAGGATGGGGATCGGGAGACGGCACTGAAGCATTTTCTGTATGCGGACGAATATCCGGAGCAGTATCATGAAGGGAGCCGATATCAGGAACGCAGGGCGCATCTGCATTATTTCAAGGCGCTGGGCTTCGAAGCTGTAGGAAATGGAGAAAGAGCACGGAAGGAGCTGCTGATAGCCGCGGGGCAGTATGATGACCAGGGGGTATCTCAGTTCTTTAAAGGTCTTGCCCTGCGGAAGCTGGGCAGACCTGTCGAGGCCGCGACTCTTTTTGAAGCGCTGAAAGCGCAGGCGGAAAAGATGCTTCAAAGTCATACGCTGAACTATTTTCTGGGCTTTCCGGCCGCCCTGCCCTTTGAACAGGACCAACGAAGGACTGTCGAAAAAATGGGATATGCGGCCCTGTTCTTTGCACAGTTGGGGCTGGGTGAAACAGAAGCCGCGAAGAAAAGCGCCCTCTTGATGCGGGGAAAGGGCATCAGTCCCTATTGGGTAGAGTATCTGTATGGTGAGATGAAGGGTAAATGCTGATCCGTTGACAGCCGGTTCTTATTTCGACCGTGCGGGGACGATGGCCTGGTATGTGCCGATACGGGATATGCCGGCGGTCGGGACAATCATATATCGGGAAAGCTTCAAAAGGCGCATGAGATCGCAGAAAAAGATCCCATACGCCTTTTTAGCAGGAAAATATGGAAAATTGAGCGGAAAATGAGATCGTTCCACTGCCGAATATGGAAATATCTTAGGTGAATCAGTAAAAATCATGAATAATTTCCATTTTCAATTCCCATTCTTATTAGTTAAAATAGACAATAAGGAACGCGTATGGGAGAGAAAAAAGGGGAAGAGCGTATAGAGAAAAAGACGGAAGGGGGCAGGAACATGTCATATGTGCCAAATAGGGAAAAGAGAAGGAAAATATGGGTGCGGATTCGCAATAATGCGCAGCTGTACCTGATCCTGGCTCCGGTGCTGATTTGGTACCTGGTTTTTTGTTATGCGCCGATGGGGGGCCTGATTCTGGCGTTCAAGGACTTCAGCTACAAGGCCGGCGTATGGGGCAGTCCCTGGGTGGGAATGGCCAATTTCGCGGACATGTTTGCGGACCGTTATTTCCGCAGGAGTGTGCGGAACACGCTGGTATTCAGCTTTGGCGGTCTGTTTATGGAGATCCCTTCTGCTGTGCTGCTGGCGCTGGCGCTCAATGAGATCCGCCTGCGGCGAACGAAGAAGGTGGTCCAGACGGTCGTGACCTTCCCGCACTTTCTTTCCTGGGTGGTTTTGGCGGGCATCATGATCAACATTTTTTCTTCCACCGGAATGGTGAACCAGCTTTTGCATCTGTTCGGAATCGCCAGTGTTTCTCCGATTACCAGTCAAAAGGCATTTCGTTGGTTCATCTGGCTGGGGGGCATATGGAAGGAGATCGGCTGGAGCAGCATCATTTACCTGGCGGCGATTACATCCATTGACCAGGGGCTGTATGAGGCCGCTACGGTGGACGGCGCGGGAAGGCTGCAGCAGATCTGGCATATTACCTTGCCGGGCATCCGCAGCACCGTCTGCATCATGCTGATTCTGGCCATGGGTTCTGTCCTGACCAATGGGCGTTTTGATCAGATCTACAATCTGTATTCCGCGCCGGTTTACGATGTGGCAGATACCATTGATACCTATGTGTTCCGGGAGACCTTCAATGTCGGAGGCATGGATTATGGCTACTCCACCGCCATCGGTATGGTGAAGTCGGTGGTGGGGCTGGTGATGGTGCTTCTGACGAACAAGGTGGTGGTGTCAGCAGGTGAGCAGGGGCTTTTGTAAAGGAGGGGGAGAGGCTTATGGCGAAAGAAAAAATAAAAAAGGGCCGTCCTGCGGACCGGATCGGGAAGCTGGATATTTTTCTGCTGGCGGTTCTGCTTCTGTTGGCGCTTTTGACTCTGCTGCCCTTCTGGCAAACGTTGATGCTGTCCTTTTCCAGCGTGGCGTCCTACGCCCAGCATCCGCTCTATCTGTGGCTGTACAGTTTTGATACCACCGGCTACAAAACGATCTTCCAGGATAAAGCGTTCTTCCATTCATTGGCGGTGACCCTTTTTGTCACGGTAGTGGGGACCTCGATGAATATGCTCTTATCCGTATTTGGGGCATACGCGCTGTCCCGGAAGAAGCTGGTGGGCAGGCGGTTCTTTTTGAATATGATCGTATTTACCATGCTGTTCGGCGGCGGGATGATCCCCACCTATCTGGTGATCAAGGGTCTGGGGTTGGTCAATAACCTGGCGGTGCTCATTCTTCCGAATGCGGTGAGCACCTACTATCTGATCATCATGAAGAATTACTTCACTTCTCTGCCGGAAAGTCTGCTGGATGCGGCGTATCTGGACGGAGCGGATGAGATCGCAATCATTTTTCGGGTTGCATTGCCCATCTCGAAGCCGTTTATGGCGACATTTTTCTTATTTTACGCGGTGGAACGCTGGAACGAGTGGTATCTGTGCAACCTGTATATCAACCGTTCATCGCTGTATACGCTGCAGATTTATCTGCGCAACGTGGTGATCAGCATGAGCAATACGCTCAACGAGATGGCCAGGCAATATCTGGAACAGGCAGGAATGGTAAATACCACGGCGGTGCAGATGTCCACCATTGTGGTCACCACTCTGCCGGTACTGTGTGTCTATCCGTTCATGCAGAAGCATTTTGTGAAAGGGGTCATGATCGGGAGCGTGAAGGAGTGAGCGAAGGCCGGGACCGCATTTTAAAGACCGCGGGTTTGCCGAGGCAGGATGAGATGCGTGACGGTTCCTGGCGGGCGGAAAACCGCCCTCAAATATCGGGGGGTTTGTAAATAAACACAATGTATCAAAACAAAAAAGGAGGTAGTAAGATGAAGAAGAAACAGTTGGCAATCCTATTGTGCGTGAGCATGCTGGCGTCCATGCTGATCGGCTGCGGCGGGACCAAGACGGAGGGCGGCAGTGCGCCGGCGGAACAGGAGGTTCAGGAAAGCGCGCCGGCGGAACAGGAGGCTCAGGAAAGTGCGCCGGCGGAAGAGGAGGCGCAGGAAGCCCCTTCCGAAGAAAGCGCGCAGGTACCTCAGGAGCACATGGAGATTTCCGTCGCGTATTGGGGCGTGGAAACTTATCTCGGGTCCCGGGATACGGACCGGATCCTGCAGGATATTGAAGAAAAGTTCAACGTAACCTTTGTCCCGATGAATATCACCTGGGACGATTACGGCACCAAGGAACAGCTTTGGGCATCCTCTGATTCCCTGCCGGACATTGCGGCGGTGGATATCCGGAACACGAAACAGTTTTCGGAATGGGCGAATGACGGCGTGATCCGGCCGGTGCCGGAGGACTTGTCCGCCTACCCGCACCTGGCGGCATATCTGGATTATCCCAGCATGGAAGGCTGCAAGGTGGACGGTGTGCCCTATGCCATTTTCCGTCTGAGCAATCCGACGAAGTATCACACGGCACTGACCCGCTGGATTTTATATCGCTGGGATCTGGCACAGGCAGCAGGCGTGGAAAAGGAACCGGAGAATTGGCAGGAGTTCTGTGACATGATCCAGGCCATCGTAGAAGCGGATCCGGAGGGAAAGAATATCAGCGGAATGACTGCTTTAGACACCGCGCAGTTAAAAGAAATATTCCTGAGCTACGCAAAGCCGGAAGCGGTGGTAAGCGGCACCACCTTCAAATGGGTGGACAATGGGGACGGAACTTACATTCCAGCCTATTTCGCGGGTGAAAACCTGGGAGATGATATGCTGCCTGCATGGAACCTGCTGCGGGATATGTATGAAAACAATGTCATTGAGCATGATATTTCCCTGACTACCCAGGATATGGCGAAAAATAAATTCTTAAATGGGCAGGCCGCTGCTTTGCTCGGAACGAATTCGCTGGAAACAATGGCCGATGCCTGGCTGGAAATCCACGGAACGCCTGTTGAAGAGGATGTGAAGTATTTGGATCTCATGCCTTCCGTAGACGGCAACACTTATTTCTGGGAGACGGAAACGGCGTGGAGCGAGTCGGTGTTCGGCTCCGCTGTGGATGACGCCAAGATGGATCGGATCCTTCAGATCTATGACTATCTGTGCTCCGATGAAGGAATTATCCTGGCTGATTTCGGTTATGAAGGGGAGACCTTTAACGTGGAAAACGGAGAGGCTATTGTGACGGTAGAAGGAGGACTGGCGTCCTTATATCCCAGCGCACCCCTTTTCCAGAACCTGGTAGCTTGGCTTCCGAACCTTACAGTGGAGGGTTATCAGTATCATGATCCGGTTCCGCAGTGGAAAAAGGATTGGATGGCGGATTATTTAGAGCAGGCACAGAATACGGCGGAGCAGTCGGATGTGCCGGAATGCACCACCGCTTTTGTGGCATCGGGAAGCAACTTTGGCCTGCATATAGATGACGATTTGGTCATCATTATGACAGGAGAGCGCCCTGTAGAGGAGATGTGGCAGGAAATCATTGAGGATTACGAGAAAGATGGCCTGGAGGAAGCCATTGCCCTGGTCAATGAAGCGGTAAAGTAAGTGAATAAAGCACTGGCGGCAGGTGCGCGGGCATCGTCCCGCGCACCTGTTTTGGCACATGGCGGTAAAGCGTCCGTGTGCCGCCGGGAGGTCAAAAAGAAAAAGACCATAAACATAAAACTCATCATGCGAGGGGAAAGTCATGGATTGGATGGAAAGATACGCCGGCCTGGAGGGGAGGCAGCTTACATTTGGAAAGAATACCCGGGTCCTGACGGAGGATCCCGTCATTGCCGGACTGTTTGACGGTCTTGCGGGGGAAGGAAATGTGGTAGAGGCGGCATTTTTGTTGGGCGTCCCGGAAGAGGTGCGAGAGGGGCTGCGGGAGCGTTTTGGCGTGGATTATGTGCCGCGGGAAGAAGGTTATGTGATCAGGGCAGGGGAAACCGTGCAGGTCTATGCGGAAACCGGGGCCGGGTTGTTCCACGGCGCCAACGGCCTTTTGCGGCATGTGCAGGACGGCAGCCTGCAGGAGGGCATTTCCTATGCCTATCCGGATTTAAAGCTTCGGGGCGTAAAGGTATATGTACCTGCCCGAGAGAATATCGGACATTTCAAAGAAATGGCAGATTATTGTGCCCTGTATGGCTATAACACTCTCATGCTGGAGATCGGCGGGGCGATGGAATACAAAAAGCATCCGGAGATCAACGAGGGATGGGTGCGTTACTGCAAGAATTTCCAGGACTATCAGGGGCAGAGTCTGGATATCCAGAACGCGCCTAATTGGGCGAGAAATTCTATCCATATGGAAAACGGGGGCGGCAGCTTTTTGACCCAGGAGGAAATGAGAGGCCTGATTTCCTATTTGCGGGAACGGCATTTTGATATCATTCCGGAGGTACCGACTCTGTCCCACTGTGATTATCTGCTGACGGCGCATCCGGAGCTGCGGGAGCGGGAAGAGGATGATTTGCCGGATACATATTGTCCGTCCAACCCGGACAGCTACAAGCTGGTGTTTGATGTGCTGGATGAAGTGATCGATGTGTTTGCCCCCCGGATCGTCAATATCGGTCATGATGAATTTTTTACCATGTGCAAATGTGAAAAGTGCCGGGGCAGAAACGCCGCAGAGCTTTATGCGCAGGATATCATCAAGATCCACGATTATCTGAAGGACCGCCATGTCCGGACCATGATGTGGAGCGAGCTGCTCTTGAATGACATTACGAAACAGGGAATATCATACGGCGGAGGCCACCGGTTCCTGGTGAATATGAAAACCAATCTGTTTATGGAAGAACGCCCCGCGATCTATCCGGCGATTGATTTGCTCCCCAGGGATATTTTGATGCTGCATTGGTTTTGGGGAAGAGGAAGACAGTATGAGATGGAATTTCGAAACCGGGGCTATGAGGTAGTGTTTGGAAATTTCTCCGGCATGGGGCTTATTGACTTTGAGGGCAGAAAGGACAGGACCCAGGGGATCGTGATTTCCAATTGGGGACTTTTGGATCAGGGACATCTCCAGCGCAACGGTGTCCTTTTCAATATCGCCTATAGCGCGGGCCTGGCCTGGAATCCTGGTTTTAAAGAGGAAAATCATCCGGGGAACCTGCTGGAAGTGGCAAATGGGATTTACGCCAGACGTCTGTCCCGGGCGGGGCATGCGTTGGAATTTTTGCACCATACCACCCTGCGCAAGGAACATCCGGCCTTTGTGGATGGCTACATGATCGACAAAAAGGACGATTATCTGGGCCGCTATCATTTGGTGTTTGAAAGCGGCAGGACGATGGATGTGCCTTTGTATTACAACCTGAATATCGGCACCGTCAAGGCGGACTTGGAACGGAGGCTTCATGAAGATCTCGATTGTTATACGAGCGACGGTCAGCTCCTGGAGTCTACCTACAGCTGCGGGATAGAGGTACTGGGACAGGAAGTGTATTATCGGTATTTTGTGGAATTGCCGGAGGGAGAGCGTCTGGCATCCGTCGCAGTGGAGGAAGACAGCAAGTACGGGCCTAACATCATTGTGAAGGGAATTCGTTGTTTGGCGGCCGGAGTGGGCAGGAGGATAGGACGTGAAAGCGGCGGTTTTTAACGCAAATGAATGGCTGTATCCGGATTCTGAAGGCGGCTGCGGCGCGGTCAGACTGCAATGCGCGAGGCGTTCCTATGCATGCTGCCAGATTAAGCTGTCTGAGGCAGTCCCCTTTGTTTGGCGCGTGCAGGCGGAGGGAGGCGGCGGGCAAGGGCCGGATCCGGAATTGTTTGTACTCAAAGAGACCTATGTGAATAGAAATTCCAGTTATCAGGAGCCCTTGGACATATGGCAGCTTTCACAGAAAGAGGCAGAGCGCTTTTTTACCAGACGAGCCCCTTTTGAGGTCTACGATGCCATGCTTCCTGTACGGGACGGACAGGCAGATGTGCACGGAGACGCTGGCCTTTATGTGCGCTGGAAGACTGCTCCGGATATGGCGCCGGGAATTTATCGGGGAACGCTCATTTTGGGAGAAATACAGATTCCCTATGAGATTCATGTGCATAAGGCCTGTCTGCCGGAACAGACGGGCCTGGCACTGACCCAGTGGATGAAACTGGACGGAAAAATTTATGGGTGCACTCCTTTTGCGGGACGGTTTTGGGAGATGGTGGAAAAAACGCTGGAGTTGGCGGCCCAGGCCCATCAGAATTACCTGTTGATTCCGGTAAATTTCATCGAAGCGGACGGAAAGGGAGGATATGATTTTTCCCGGGTAAAGCGGCTGATTGAAATGGCTTTTTCCAAGGGCTTTACGCACATCGAGGGAATGCATGCCACCAGTGTTTACAACAGCCTGATTAAGCCCTTTGTGGAGGCTGATATTCTGTCTGAAGCGGGGATGAAAGCGCTGGGGGCGTTCTTTGGGCAATGGTACCGCTTCCTGGAGCGGGAAGGGTATCTGGAGGTGACGGTCCAACATGTCGGGGATGAGCCGCGGGATGGAGAGGAAGAGGCGTACCGGAAACTGGCCGGTCTTGTTCGGAGCTGCATGCCGGGCATCCCGCTTCTGGATGCGGTTTTGACGGATAAGGTGGGGGATGCCCTGGATATCCTGGTACCGGTGACGCGGTTTTACCAGATTCGTCGGGAGGCGTTTGATGCCTGGCGAAAAGAGGGCAAAGAAATGTGGATCTATACCTGCTGTTGGCCCGGCGCGCCCTGCCTGAACCGTTTCCTGGACATGCCCCTTTTGTCCGTCAGACTGCTCCATTGGCTGAATGTGAAATGGAAGGCGAGCGGCTATCTGCATTGGGGATTGGGCCATTTTATGGAGAACATAGATCCGTATCGGGAGCCGTCGGTGCCTTTTACCTGTCTTGGGACGGACAGCGACCAATTTCTGCCGCCGGGGGATACCAATATCATATATCCCACTCCGGATGGCCCGGTCGGAAGCGTGCGGCTGGAAATGCTGCGTTCCGGCGTTGAGGACTATGCTCTTTTCAGGATGCTGGAGGAAAAGGCTGAGGGAAAAGCGGAAGAAATCCTGGGCATGTGCGTGAAGGAAGATGGAACGGGCATTTACGGAAACACTCATTTTGAAAAAGTGTATGGATTGTTGTTAGATGCAGCGGACAGAGCCTGGGGCTGAGGGGAGAAGCGGCGATGGGAACGACAGTCATATTTGAAAGGCGCGCAATGATGGGGGCCGGACTGGGAGGGGAAAATCCCCTCCCCGGTCTTGCTATGGGAGGAGATATTCACCGGGAAATCCGGTTCGATGCAAGCGTGCCGCAGGACGAGCGGAAGTATTTCGGTTACGGAACCGTGGATAACATGCTCCCCTATCGGATGCAGGACCAGTATGACAGAGATCTGCGGATGCGGGAATATGAAGTCGCGGTGCTGGAAAACGACTTTCTGCGTGCCGAGTTTCTGCCCCAGTACGGCGGCAGGCTGTGGACGCTCTATGACAAGGAACACGGCCGAGACCTGATATACCGTAATCCGATATTCCAGCCAGCCAATCTCGCCCTGCGCAACGCCTGGGTGGCCGGCGGGGTGGAGTGGAACCTGGGGATGACGGGTCACTGTCCCCTGGGGCTTTCTCCGGTGCATACAGCTGTGCTGGAGAGAAAAGATGGGACGCCTGTGCTGCGGATGTATGAGTGGGAGCGGATCCGGCAGGTTACCTTCCAGCTGGATGCATATCTGCCGGAAAACGCCCGGTTTCTGTTCGTAAGGGTGCGCCTCTATAATACCAGAGGAGAGGAAGTGCCTGCTTACTGGTGGTCGAACATCGCGGTGGAAGAGACGGAAGGAACACGGGTTCTGGCGCCCGCCAGGGAAGCATTCTTTTTCGATTATACCCGCCGCCTTTTCAAAAAGGAAATGCCCCTGCGGGATGGGAAGGACTGTTCCTATACCTTGCGGATGGATCATGCGATGGACATCTTCTTCGACATTCCGGAGTGTGGGAGAAAATGGGAGGCTGTTCTGGACAAAGACGGAGAAGGATTGGTGCAGACGTCTACGGACCGCCTCCAGGGACGTAAGCTCTTCCTGTGGGGGGCGGCGCCTGGCGGAAGGCGATGGCAGGAATACTTATCCGGGCCCGGAAAAGCATACCTGGAAATTCAGGCGGGACTTGCCAAGACGCAGATGGAACAGCTGCCCATGCCGGCGCATGCATGCTGGGAGTGGCTGGAAGCCTACGGAATGCTGCGCGCGGATCCGAAAAAAGTGCATGGGGAATGGGGAGAGGCATGCACGCATATAGAAGACGTATTGGAAAAGGCGCTGCCTCGCGCTTTTGCGGAAGAAGAGCTGAAACGGCTGGGTGCGGAACTGGCGCAGGCGGCATCCCCTGTGCGCCGCGGGAGCGGCTGGGGTGCGCTGGAGCTGATGCGGCGTGAGGGAGGCGCACATTTCGGCGAGGAATGGGCGCTGTTTGAAGCGGATTCCCTTGGGGAGGATCAGGCGCCCTGGGCAATGCTTTTGGGAAAAGGGGTATTTCCGGGGCAGGCGGTGAACGAAACGCCCGCCGCCTATATGGGACAGAAGGAATGGATTCCGCTGCTGTTGGAAAGTATCCAGAGCGGTCGCTCGGATCATTGGCACGCCTGGCTGCAGCTGGGGATTTTGTACTGCGCTCAGAAGGAATGGAGAAAGGCAGAAGAAGCCTTTGACAGGTCTGTGTGCCTGGCAGACAATGGATGGGCGAGACGGAATCTGGCCGTGCTGTGGCTGCAGCAGGGGAAAACGGAGGAGGCCCTGGAAGAAATGGGGCGGGCGGCGGCGCTGCTGCCTGTCCTGCCGATTGCGGCAGAGTATGGGAAGATGCTGTGCGGCGCGGAGCACTGGGAATCCTTTAGAGATTTTTACGGGAGGTTGCCGAAGGAGATGCGGGAAAATGGCAGACTTCGTCTGCTGAATGCGGATGCGGCGGCGCACCTTGGGCTGCGGGACGAGGTATTTGCTTATTTTGCGGGCGGCGGAGCGCCCGCAGATGTGCGGGAAGGGGAAGAGACGCTTTCTGAATTATGGGTGTTTTTCCACAGGGAACATATGCTGGAGGAAAACCCGGAGTGGAAGAAACTGGATGAAGGGGAGTTGGCGAGGCGGATTCTGGCGGCAAAGCCCCTGCCCCATGCGTTTGATTTCCGGATGAAAAATTGAAGACTGGAAGGATGGATCTGTATGGAAAAATATAATGACTTATCAATCGTGTCCGAAAACAGGGAGCCGCAGCGGGCGTATTATATTCCGTTTGCGGATAAGGAAGAAGCCCTTCATTGGGATGGAGAAATGTCTGGCCAGTATCGATCCCTGAATGGGACCTGGCAGTTTTGCTATCTGGAAAGCCCGCTGGATTTGCCGGACGATATTGGCGCGGCGGAATATCCGGATGAGATTCCGGTGCCGTCCTGTTGGGAATGCTACGGATATGGACAGATTCAGTACACGAATATCAATTATCCGTTTCCCTATGACCCGCCCTATGCACCGGTGCACAATCCTGTGGGAATCTATAGCAGAACCTTTATGCTGGAGCAGGTGCGGAGCCTGTATCTGATTTTCGAGGGCGTCAGCAGTTATTTTGAATTGTACGTGAACAACCGCTATGTGGGGATGAGCCGTGTTTCTCACATGCAGGCGGAGTTTGATATCACACCTTATGTGCATCCCGGTGCCAACCGGGTGACAGTCTGCGTGTATACTTATAACGCAGGAAGTTATATGGAGGATCAGGACTTTTTCCGCTTCCACGGTATTTTCCGGGATGTCTATCTGCTGGAACGTCCCAAGGAACATATCCGGGATCTTTATATCCACACAGAGACGGAAGGGAAGATCCGTGTGGAGGCCACCTTTGTGGGGGAAGAGCTGCCCTGCCGTGTGGAGGTTTATGGACCGGACGGGAAACGGGCGGCGATGAAAGAAAAAGCGGCAGGCATCGCGGGAAAAGCGCCTGCGGAGTGCGCCAACGGTACGGCGGAAGAAGCCGCGGCGGGGGAGGAGCGGCTGGAGCTGGCAGAAGTCCCGCTGCTCTGGTCGGCGGAAAAGCCGAATCTCTATGGGGTGCTGGTGGAATGCAATGGCGAGTTTATTTATAAGAAAGTGGGGTTCCGCACGGTTTCTGCTTCAAAAGAGGGAGAGCTTCTTGTGAACGGCGTTTCCGTCAAAATCAAGGGGGTGAACCGTCATGATTCCCATCCGAAATACGGCTACTGCGTCACGAAAGAGGATATGTGCCGGGATTTGCTCATGATGAAGCAGCATAATATCAACTGCGTGCGCACCTCCCATTATCCGAATCATCCGGTTTTTCTTGAATTATGCGACCGATACGGGATTTATGTGATGGATGAATGCGACCAGGAGACGCATGGGGTAATATTTGCCGTCCATGGAAAGGGTCCCTGCATCGCGGAGATCGCGGATAATCCGGCCTGGAATGCTTTCTATATGGATCGGATACAGCGCATGGTGGAACGGGATAAGAACGCCCCCAGCGTGATCGTCTGGTCTTTGGGAAATGAAGGGCAATTCGGGAGAAATCATGTAGAGATGGCAAATTGGACGAAACAGAGGGATGCCACCCGGCTGGTCCAGTATGAGCGGGCCGTTTTTCCGAATATGGAATACGGTGCCGGGCAGTTTCCTTTTCATCCCAGTCTGGATATCGTCAGCCGGATGTATACCAGCGTGGAATATTTGGAAGTACAGGCGAAGATGGAATATGATAAGCGCCCCTATCTTCTGGTGGAGTATGGAAATACCTTCGGACTCGGTCCGGGCGGACTGGCGGATTATTGGGATATGTTCTATCGTTATCCCAGGCTGATCGGCGGCTGCGTCTGGGAATGGAGCGATCACGCGGTGGAGAAGCGGTTTTCGGATGGCAGGATCGGGTACTTATATGGAGGGGATCACGGGGAATTTCCCCATGACGGGAGCTATTGCCTTGATGGACTGGTGTATCCGGACAGGCGTCCTTCCAGCGGCCTTTTGACATATAAAAAGGTGCTGGAACCGGTCAAGATCCGGTGCGTGGATATTCGGGAAGGGCTTTTTACGTTTGAAAACAGATATGATTTTACGGATCTGTCAGAGCTCTCTTTCCGTTACTGTGTCCGAAGGGATCGGGAGGCGGCAGAAGAAGGGACGTTTTCTGTTGCCTGTGCGCCCCATGATATGGCGCGCGTGAAAATCGATTATGAGATACCGACAGAAGCGGCGGAGTGCGCTTATCTGGAGCTTTATGCGGATTTGGCCGAAGACCGGGATTGGGCGAAGAAGGGACACAATGTGGCCTGGGCGCAGTTTGCACTGCCAACCACACTGCTTTTGCGCCAAGAGGCGCCGAAGGAGGCAGGCAGGCTTGAGGAAGACAGACGCTATGTGCGCATCTTTGCGGGAGCGTATGAGTTTACCATCGACTTGTCTTATGGGCTGCTTTCTTCCATCAAAGTAAAGGGGCGGGAGCTTCTGGTCCGTCCGGCGGATCTGGTGATCTGGCGGGCATTGACGGGCAGCGATGAGGGAAAACGTGCCATGTGGGAGAGGGAACACCTCCACAAAACCTTTTTCTCGCCGCGGGAGCATACGATCAAACAGGAGGGCCTGGATTGGACAGTCACAATCAAAGGCAAGCTGGGGGCGAATTCCAGAATACCGGTGATGGATGCGGAACTTACCTATCGGTTTTCTTCGAATGGGGTCAAGGTCAGTGTATTCGCGGTGCGCAATGCGCGGTTCAAGGGACTGGATACGACCAATTGGGAGGAAGTTGAGATTAAGGATATCCCCCGTTTTGGCATGCGCTTTGTATTGCGTCCGGAAATGGAAGAACTGGAATATCTGGGGATGGGCCCGAAAGAGTGCTATTCGGATATGAAAGAACACGCCCGAATGGGAATTTGGAAAAGCACGGTGTCGGAAGAGTATGAGCCTTATCTGGTGCCCCAGGAGTGCGGAAACCATTTGCAGGTGAAATGGGTGTCACTTACCGATGGAACAGATCGGGTCTGTTTTCGGGCCAAGGAGGAAATGGAGTTTTCCGCGCTGCACTATTCCATTGAGCAGCTGGATGCGGCGAAGCATGCTTACGAGCTGACACCGGAGGACTCCACACAGCTTCTTATCTGTGCCAGGAACAGCGGTACGGGCGGTACAGGAGAAAAGTATAATGTCACAGACAGGAACTTTTGGCTGGATTTTGACTTTACGGCGGAAGCGGCAGGATGAACGGCAGGTTCACTGACGGGAACAGCGAGATAAAGCAGGGTAAAACAAAAAAAGCTTCCTAAAATATACATCAGCAAAAAGTGCGGGGAAAGGCAATAAAGTCTGCCCCGTACTTTTTGCTGTTCAAGCGGGGGAGACACGCTATGATCCTGCAGATGTTGATTCAGAATAGCAACGGGGCGTTGGGCTGTGTTTATATGATTGTTATTGAAAATAAAATTATTTTAAAACCGGAGATGTATTATCGCAGAGGAATACGGGCATTGTCTAAATAGTAAGGATATATAATGACATATCAAATTGGGGGGGGCAAAATAGATCACATTATTTGGAATACAGCATAATACATAAATTTTAAATATATAAATGGTATAATTTAAACAAATTTGAAAAAATGATCAACTACTATGTTGACATATCAAGTGCAAAATGATATTATAAGGTATATCAAAATGAAAAAGCGATCGGAAGAATCAAAAGAAAGGAATGATTATGAATGACCATTCAGACGAAGAAGAAGCCGTTTTATAAAACCAGCGGATTCCGACTCTTTTTGTTGATAATGCCGCTGCTGGTTCTGGTATTTTTGTTTTCCTATTTGCCGTTGTATGGTTGGATTTACGCATTGTTTGACTATCGACCTGGCGTACCGCTATTTAAAAATAAATTTATGGGATTCGACAATTTTAAAAGAATTGTACAGGATACCTACTATCTGAGTGATGTTATCAGAGTTTTGAAAAATACTTTGGGCATGAATCTGATCGGCATGCTCACTTCTCCGCTGCCGATGCTGTTTGCAATTTTCCTTTCGGAAATTAAGTGCATGCCATTCAAGAAGTTGTCCCAGACGCTTACGACGATTCCGAATTTCATTAGCTGGGTTTTGGTATATGCGGTTGCTTATGCGATGTTTTCCGTGAATGACGGTTTTGTCAATAAGGTGTTGATCAACATGGGAATTATAGATCAGGGGATCAACTTTTTGGCATCCCCGGATCATATCTGGATGAAGATGTGGCTATGGGGGCAGTGGAAGGGACTGGGCTGGAGCGCTATCGTCTATATAGCCGCGATCTCAGGCATTGATCAGGAACAATATGAGGCAGCGGAGGTGGATGGGGCCAACCGTTTCCAGAAGATGCGATATGTGACGATTCCAGGCTTACTTCCCACCTTTTTCGTGTTGTTGATTCTCTCTATCGGGAATATGATCAGCAACGGTATTGATCAGTATTTTGTATTCCAGAATGCTATGAATAAGGAACATATCGAGGTATTAGATTTATATGTGTACAATCAGGGTATGGTGGGAATTAACTATTCTTATTCCACTGCCGTCAGTATTCTGAAATCCATTGTGAGTGTGACGCTGCTGTTTGTTTCGAATCAAATGTCAAGATTGGTGAGGGACGAGAGCGTATTCTGACAGGTATGAGAGATTGAAAAATATCCCCGATTGCCTGCGCTTCAAAGCTTCGTTTTAAGCCGTAAGCGCTGTGAAATATAGAAACGCAGCACTAAACGGCAGGTTTGTCGATTCACATACCTTCGCGGCATGGAGGAAAAGATGAAGAGGAAAAAATTATCGCCAAAAGATGTCATTTTTAACATTTTCAATTACGCATTTTTCGGATTCTTTACACTGATTTGTGTTTTGCCATTTTATTACCTGTTCATTAATACGATCAGCGATAACGATTTGGTAGCAAAGGGTCTGATCGTCTGGTTGCCCAAAGGAATTCATTTTGATAATTACCTTGAGATCCTGAAGATAAACGGTTTCGGATCTGCAGTAATTGTGACGTTAGCGAGGACCGTGATCGGTACGATTTGTTCTACGGTCGGGACATCCTTTTTGGGGTATGCTTTAACGAGGAAAGAACTTTGGCTGCGTAAGGTGTGGTATAGATTTGTTGTTATTACGATGTACTTTAACGCAGGGATTATTCCATGGTTTATTACCATGAAGAACCTGCATTTGACGAACAATTTTCTGGCGTACATTTTGCCGGGCATTGTGTCTCCGTTTTCACTTATGCTGTTTAAAACGTATTGTGAAAGCATTCCGGATTCTATGGAGGAGTCGGCGGAGCTGGACGGGGCGGGCTACCTGATTCGTTATACAAGGATTATTGTGCCGTTGTCCAAACCGATCCTGGCGACATTGGTTATTTTCTCAGCGGTTGGGAACTGGAATTCTTTTATGGATACGGTGTTTTTAATGACTGACAGCAGGCTGTTCACGCTGCAGTATGTGCTGTATCAGTATTTGAATGAAGCCTCTTCCTTAGCGGACATGCTTATGTCAATGGCTTCAGAAGGGCTATTGGTAGATGTTTCTAAACTTTTGACGCCGACATCTATTAAAATGACGGTTTCCATGGTGGTGGTAATACCGATTCTTTGCGTTTATCCGTTTTTCCAGAAATATTTTGTAGGCGGCATTATGATAGGCGCAGTAAAGGGATAATTTGATAGATCAAAGTGAATTTTACACATCAGTGTAAAATAATAAAAAAATGGAGGGTATATGCAAAATGAAAAAAAGAGTTTTGGCAACACTGTTGTCCCTGACGATGGCAGCGGCAGCATTGACCGCTTGCGGCGGCAGCTCAGCACCGGCGGCCAGTGAAGCGCCTAAGGATGAGTCCAAAGCGACAGGGGAAGATGACGCAGGAGATGCGGCAGCTGCGGAAACTGGAGAAGAAAATGTGACAGCCGCAGAGGGAGATGTATTAAGACTGCAGATCCTGGATATGCCTGCGAATGAATCTGGTGTTATTACCGGATGGTTCAATGATTACATCAAAGAACAGGTTGGAGTGGAACTGGAATTTTTGCCTACCGGCGATCAGGGTGAACAGAAGCTGCAAGCGCTGATGGCCAGCGGTGAACTGCCGGATCTAGTTGTATTTAAAGATGATAAGCAGGTCATCAACGCGGTAACCGGTGATATGTTGCTCGCATATGACGATTATAAGGAATTGGTTCCGAACCTATATAAGAATGCAGCGACATCTCTGCAGTATTATGCGGACAATATGAGCAATGGTCAAGGGAAGGCTTATGCAGTCGGCGTAGAACTGAAAAATGCGGTTGAAGAGTCTGGTGATACCGGTGGCATCAGTATTCGTTATGATTATTACAAAGAGCTTGGATCCCCTGAAGTGAAGACCATGGAAGACTGGCTCCCGATCATTAAGCAGATGCAGGATGCGCATCCTACAAATGAAGATGGTCAGAAGGCTTATGGAATTTCCCTTTTTAAGGACTGGGATAGATCATATATGACGCTGGGCATGTTTTTTGCTCCTCTGGTAGGTGTTAATATTCAGGGGGAAGGAAATTTGGCACAGGTTGATTATACGAACAATGAAGAGGTTTCCTCCATTCTGGACGAGGACAGCGCATATATGAGATTCTTGCGTTTTATGTTCGAGGCAAATCAGATGGGGCTGGTGGATCCTGATTCCATGACGCAGCGCTTCAACGATTACACACAGAAGGTTACAGATGGCAGAGTACATTGGGCGGTCGGTGACTGGGGAACATCCTTTACAACGGAACAGCAGAATGAGGGCATCGGTTTCAGAAGATTGGCAGGTACGGAGGATAAGATTTTACTTTCTCCCAAGCAGATCGTTGGCAAGGGCTGGAGTGTGAGCGTCAGCAAGGCGTCCAAACATCCTGAGGAAGCAATGAAAGTCGTGAACCTTTTATTCGATTACGAAACAGCGATGGTTGAGCAGAATGGTCCCAAAGGAATATGTTGGGATGTGGATGAAAATGGCAATCCTTATGTGACAGAAGAAGGATATCAGTGGTATACTGATTCCGAAAAGATGGGAAAAGGAAAAGGCAATAACGTATTCCGCGCATTCACTGCTGAATCTGTGAACGAAGATATGGGCTGCGTCATGAACAACTCTTATTGGGATAAACCGGATTATGCGCCTGCGGACACAAAGCTGGTACAGGAGTGGAAAGAGGACTTTGGAATCGGAGATATGCTGCAGCTTCAGTACCAGCGCGGCAACGTGATCGTAAGGCCCTTCGTGCCGAATCCGACTTTCACCGATGAAATGGAACAGATTTCCGCAAGAGTAGGTGATGTGATTAAGACGAATTCTTGGAAGATGGTTTTTGCGAAGGATCAGGCTGAATTTGATGCTTTGTACAAAGAAATGGTAGAGAAGGCGGAAGGTATGGGGATCAATGAATTCGTTGACTGGTATAGAGCAGAATATGAAAAGATGGCTGAATTCGGAGAAAAATATGCTAACTGATGTCAGTTGACTGAACCTGTGGCACACGCTCCCGAAAGGGGGCGTGTGCCTTTACTAATCTGCTGCAGAAATAGAAGGCGCCGGGGCATCTGAAGATTCTGCCTGGTGATGAAAAGAAGATATTCGCTATACGGATACATATTGCTGCAGTGTTTTTATAAAATTAGTAGACAACATGCCAGCTATATGCTTTAAAATATGGGATAAAGACAATTAACAGAGCGGGACATGAAGAATGTCTGAAGATGAAAGGGGAACCGATATGATGAAGTATAAGAACCCGGAATTGCCTGTCGAAGAACGGGTAGAGGATCTTTTGCGGAGAATGACGCTGGAAGAAAAAGCAGCACAGATGGATATGATTCGCGGCGTGGAACTGGCAGAAAAGGTGCATGCTGCACACTTTTGCGCGGTGGATGAAACCTCTGATTTTCAGTGGGATAAAGTGAGAGAAAGCTTTGGGGACAGAGGGATGGGCTTTGTACACGACATTTACTCTATTCCTTCCGTATTGAACAAAATACAGCGTTATATGGTAGAAGAAACAAGACTGGGAATTCCTTGCATCTTTACTGGGGAGGCGCTCCATGGGCTTTGTTATCCGGGCGCCACCATCTTTCCGATGCCGATCAATATGGGTGCTACATTCCATCCTGAGTTGACCCGACAGGTTGGAGAAGCGATTGCGGCGGAGACGAGAAGCCTCGGTATCCACGAAATTTTGGCCCCCAATCTGGACCTGGCCAGGGAACCAAGATGGGGAAGAGTGGAGGAAACCTTTGGTGAGGATACCTTCCTTTCTGCCAACATGGCATATGCGATCGTGACCGGTGAACAGGGAGATGACATTGGCAGACCGGATAAAATCGTTGCAGAACCGAAGCATTACTGCGTGCACGGTATTCCGGAAGGAGGAACCAACTGTTCTCCTGCGCGCGTGGGCGAACGTGAAGTGGAGACGGAGTATCTTCCTGTATTTGAAGCGGGGATCAAAAAGGCTGGTGCTTATAATGCAATGGCGTCTTATAATTGCATTGACGGAGAGGCTGTTATCGCATCCGAGCACTATTTGCGCGAGGTGCTCAAAGAGCGCTACGGATTAAAGGGATATGTGCGTGCGGACTTCGGCGCGGTAAATCGCTTAAAGAATGCCCATCATATGACAACAGATTCTAAAGACAGCATTCGTCTGGCGGTAAATGGCGGTTTGGATGTACAGGGCTTTGATTTCCCGAATAAATATTGGGAGTCCACACTGGTGGAACTAGTGCAGGAGGGGAAAATAGCGGAGTCTGTCATTGATGAGGCTGTAGCCAGAATTTTATCGGTGAAATTCAAACTTGGGTTGTTTGAGCATCCCTTTACGGATGAACAGCATTATAAGTCTGTGGTGCGTTGCGATAGGCATCGGGAGATCAGTCTGCAGGCAGCAAGAGAATCCATTGTGCTTTTGCAGAACAAAAACGATGTGCTGCCGTTGAAAAAAGTAAAGTCTGTCGCTCTGCTCGGCCCCGGTTCGGGTTATCAGCGCGTTGGAAGCTATTCTTCAGTGCCTTATGGTTACAAGGTTCCTTCTCTTTATGAAGAGATGAAGCGATTGGCCGGTTCACAGGTCACGATCCGTCAATGTGATGGCTGTGGTATTTCAGGACGAGATATTTGTCCGGTGCCGGAGAGTTGGTATGAGGATGGAGTGGAGCTGACCTTCTATAACAACGATCATTTTGGCGGGGCCCCCTTAGGCAGCAGTCACATGAAGGGAATCAGTTTTAACTGGATTCTTGCAAAGCCCCATAAGGATTTGAATTTTACCGGCTATTCTGTGCGCATGAAATGTGCGCTGAATGTTAATACACATGATTTTACCGAAGGGGAAGAAATCAAAGGACAGCTTGTATTTCGCACCGGCGACAGCGTAAGAGTCTTTGTGGATGGAAAGCTCGTAATTGATAGTTTTCCCGGCCATAAGATGCCTCTTCCCAAGAGCGGATTTGTTTTTCAGAATGGTGCGCGGCATGAGCTGGAAATTGAATATGTTTGTGATGTAAATGGCAGGGATCTCGCTCTGTGTCTGGATTTCCACCATGAATCTATAGAGGATGCATTGGCCATGGCAAAGGACAGTGATGCGGTGGTGCTTGTTTGCGGAGATGACAAGATTACCAGCGGAGAAGGCATGGATAGATGTGATCTAAAGCTCTATGGAAAGCAGAGGGAATTGATCCGCCGCGTGGCAGAACTTCATAAACCCTCTGTACTGGTGCTCGAGAGTGGAAAACCTGTAGATTTGAGCGAAGAAATCGGTCAGATGGACGCTATTATGGAAGCCTGGTTTGGGGGTGAATTGGGAGCGACGGCGATTGCGGAAGTTCTTCTTGGCATCAAGAATCCTTCCGGTAAACTGCCAATTTCTTTCCCCAAGAGCGTGGGACATTTGCCCTGCTATTATTCCAAACTCCCAGGCGGAAGCGCAAGTTATCTGGAGAGCGATATTGGTGCATTGTTTCCTTTTGGGTTTGGCCTTTCCTATACAGAGTTTGCTTATAGAGATTTGAAAATAGAGAAGCTGTGCGGGCCCTGCAATTATGAGATTTATGTCAAAGTGAAAAATGTCGGGGAACGGGAAGGGACGGATATCGTTCAACTGTATGTCAATGATTTGCAAAGCAGTGTTGTGCGTCCAGATAAGCTGCTGAAGGGATTCAAACGAGTTACCCTTATGCCCGGGGAAGAAAAAGAAATCCGTTTCCTTCTGGATTTTGGGTCCTTCCGAATTTATAATCTGAAAAAGAAATGGATGGTGGAGGCAGGAGACTTTGAAATTATGATCGGAAAGAGCAGCAGCAACATTCAGTTGACAGATCGGATTGCGATTACAGAGGATATTGAGTTGGAAGATGAATGATACAAATATACAATCTTGAGGAGGGACCATGTATACAGAGAGACAGTTGGACAGAATGCTCGGAAAGCTGAAGCGTCTGGAGGAGATGTTGGAGCCCAGGCTCTTTGCCGCGGTGGATGCCGTGCCGCTGCGGGCCTTTCAAACGGACGGCCGCTATCACAGCGTGCCGGAGGACGGTCTGTTTGCGCCCTGTGAGGATGGAACGGTCTTTGAAGGAGAGGGGATCTACTGCTGGTTTAAGGGATGCTATACCGTGCCGGAGGAGCTGGACGGGAAACGGCTTTTCATCTGCCCGCATGTGCAGGGATATGAGGGAATGCTCTGGGTGAACGGGAAGCCCTACGGCAATTTTGCCGCCAAGATCATTGAGAACAGCCACGGCAATCATTACTGCGATATGCTGACGGGCGCGGCCAGGGCCGGGGAAGAGATCGGGATCGCGCTGGAATATTATGCGAATCATTACATCAAAGGAACACAGCCGTTCCTGGAGGAGGGCCAGAAGGAGTTTCGGATCGTCTGTCATCCGGCGCAGATCTGCCTGAAGGATGAGGAACTGGCGGATTTTTATTTTGATCTTCGGGTCGTCAATCAGATGGTGCGGGCGCTTCCTTCGAACAGCTTCGTCCGTGCCGGATTCGTGCGGGCGCTCCTGGAGATCCATGGCTTTATTTCCTATGACTTTCCGAACGAGGCGCCGGAGGTGTTCCGGGAACAGGTGCGCAGGGCGGACCGTATTCTGAAGGAGGCCCTGAAAAGGAAAAATTCCGAATCCGCCCCGTACGCCGGACTGATCGGACATTCCCATATGGATACCGCATGGCTGTGGCACCGGGGCGAGACGGAAAAGAAGTGCGCCAGGACCTATTCCAATCAGATGAACCTGATGGATCAGTACCCGGATTACACCTTTATCCAGAGTTCCGCTTACCACGCGGATATCATCAAAAGGCTGTATCCGGCGCTGTTTGAGGATATCAGACGGCGCGCGGCGGAGGGAAGATATGAGCCGAACGGCGGCGTATGGATCGAATGCGACTGCAATATCCCTTCCGGGGAGTATCTGATCCGCCAGTTTGTCTGGGGGCAGAGGTTTACCCGGGAGAACTTCGGATATACCTCGGATGCCTTTTGGCTGCCGGATACCTTCGGCTACAGCGCATCCCTGCCCCAGATCATGCGGGGCTGCCGGATCCGGTATTTCCTGACCACGAAGATCGCCTGGAACGATACGAACGTATTCCCCTACGATACGTTTTACTGGAAGGGGATCGATGGTTCGAAGGTGCTGGTCCATTTCAACCGTACCCATGTATGGCCGGACCCGGTGACCTTATCGAAAAATCTGCTGGAGGAGGGGGACAACACCATCAAGGAGCGTACCGTCTCCGATATGCGGCTGATCTCCTATGGCTTCGGAGACGGCGGAGGCGGTCCGGAATTCGGGATGATCGAGGTCGCGGAGCGTCTGAAGGATCTGGAGGGGATGCCGCGGACCTCCCATACCACGGTCAGCCGTTTTATGAGGGAACTGGAAAAGAAGCTGACGGAGCCTTCCGTCTACAGCGGCGAGCTGTATCTGGAGCTGCACCGCGCCACCCTGACCAACCAGCATGTGATCAAGAGGAACAACAGAAAAGCGGAATTCGCGCTGCACGATCTGGAGTACCTTACGGTGCGGGATGCCATCGAAAGCGGCAATGAGGCGGACGCCGCGCAGATCGATCCCCTGACGAACGAAATGCTGATCAATCAGTTCCATGATATCCTGCCCGGCACCTGTATTCCGCGCGCCCATGACGAGGCGATACAGGCCGTGTCGCACATCCTGCAGGAGGCCGGAGAGCAGACGAGGGCCCTGCTGCAGGCGGGGGTTTGCAGGCAAAGGACCCGGACGGATGCAGACAGGGGCGAGGCGGTACGGGAAGCGGGATGCGCCGCAGCGCTGCAGAACGGCGGGGAGACGGTCACGGTGGTGAATACGCTGTCGTTTCCGCGAAACGATGTGATCTATCTGCCGTTTGACGGCCGGTATGTGAGCGGCCCTTACCGGCAGCAGGTCGTGGAGGGCCTGGACGGAGGCCCCCGGCTGGCCGTGGCGGGGCTGACGGTCCCGGCGTTCGGGAGCGCGGTGCTGACGATGACCGGGGCGCATACGGAGGAGGAACCGGTATTCGTGCTGGAGGGGAACCGGCTGGAGTCGCCGCTGTTAAAGGTGGTCTTTGATGAAAAGGGATATCTGGAATCCTATGTGGATAAACGGAACGGGCGGGAGCTGCGGGGAGAGGGCTATGCCCTGAATACGCTGCTCATGGCAGAAGAAGTCTCTCTGGCGTGGGATAATTGGGACATTGATGCGGACTGTGAGAGCAGGTTCCGTGACAGCGCCGTGCTCCTTTCCAGGCGGGTGGTGTCGAACGGAGCGGTGGAATGCAGGATACGGAGCCGGTATCGCTTAAGCGGCAGATCGGAGCTGGAGCAGGATATGATCTTCCGGGCGGATTCCGTCGGGGTGATCTTTGAGACCAGGATCGACTGGCAGGACGATCATCATTTCCTGAAGACGGCATTCGATACGTCCATCCATACGGATTTCGCCAGCCATGAAGTACAGTTCGGCTATATCCGCCGCGTATCCCACGTAGGAATCCGCGCCAAATTCCTTAAAAATATCCAGCACGAGCCCCGTTGCCGCCGAGGAAGAAAGGATCCTCACAAAAATGACCGGCACAAGAACCGCCGGTACATGCATCGGATCCGTCACGTGCCGCAGGATTCCCACAAACCAGTCCAGAAAGCCGGAAGCCCGTAAGATCCCCACCCCCATCATTAGCCCGATCAGCGTGGGCAGTATGGTCTTCGCGGTGGTAAGCCCGTCCTTTGCCCCCTTCGCAAATGCGTCAAACACGGGTACTTTGGAGAGCAGGCCGAAGCCGATGATATAAAAGATCAGAATCGGAATGAGAAAATCCGACAGATACATAAGAAGCTGCATACCGTGAAACATCCACAATTGTTTGTTTCATGATATGCAGCTTTTTTCTTTTCTATGTCAGCCCAGAGGGCGGCCGGGATCAGGACGAACTTCAGCCCCATGGCGGCCCTCGGTGTTTGAAGTTGTGGTAGATTTCATATACAGAAAGGTCATTCGACGGGGGTGATTTTGTATGCACATACTATGCGATCTTCCGGCAAGCAGGCTCTGCGGGATGTAATTAAATATTTAGAACAGGCTCTTGCTTACTTTATTAACACATTTAAGGTAAAGATGCCAGGAATTTCTACTACACTAGCCTTCACTTTCCACGTAATCGTCACGGTACCAGAACCAGCATCTCCAGTCGTAATAGTGACCGTCTTATTAGCTTGATCGCTTGTAGCGCTCGTAACATTTCCACCGTAAGTTGTGTTATAACCTTGAACCTTTGAATCGCTACCAGGAAGATCGGTGATCGTTACGGTAATTTCGCTTTTCGGCTTCATGACGATTTCGCCGGTCGTAACGCCGCTGCCAAAGTCCAACGTCGCGCCGTCCTGAGTATAGACAACTTCCTCTTCCTCCGTCGATGCACCATTACCGTTTTCCGTCCTCGGATTCGCTTCCTCCGGTGAAATCTTAAAAGTCAGCGTCCCATTGCTTTTGACGACATTGATGACCACAGGTGACTTTCCTGATCCCACTTGGCCAGCCAGTGTTTTAATGGCATTAAAATCAACCGTTTTGCCGAGAATGTTGCCGACCATCCCGACGTAGCTCTTGAAAGCCTCAAGATAATCCTCGTCCCGTACCAGTCCGTTATTGCCCGTCCGCATGTCGAGATTCTCGTCATCTCCAACCGCTTTTGCGGCCTCCATCATGCCGAGGTAAGCCATCGCATCCGCCTCAGCCTGGGAATGACCGCTGACGGAATCGACTGCATTATATGCTGACACAATATCGGCCCATCTGGGATCAGTCAACGAATACATACCGTTCTGTTTGTCAAAGTAGTCAACAGATCCGAAATTCTTCAACAGTTCGTCAATCTGAGACTGCATTGTGTCATCCCATGTATCGCAATGGTTTTTCGCATACATGTAGAAGGAGTAGTTCCGGGAGTGCGCGGCAGCCAAATAAAAGCCGCCGCTGCCGGAGCTTGTATTGGTGAAGTGGCCCTGGTTTTTCCAGGTGTCCAGAATGTATTCCACATTTCCGCCATTATACGTTTTTGTTACACTGTTTTCCGTTACCGTCACAGGAGATGTATATGTACTCCAGTTAACGGCCTGTGCCATTTTTACCCTGGCGTTCTCGTCTGGAATGTTTAAGCTATCAAATACCTTCTGAACATCGCTCCAGAGTGTGTCAATATCACCTGCGAAGCTGGCGGTCGTATCATAATCCAAATATTCAGCAACCTTGGTTCCTTCATCTCCAAGGTTCGCGAATACACTCATATCCGCAGCGCCGCCCCATTTATCGTAATTCAGTTTGATGGCATTTTTGTCTCCAAAGGCCTTCATCAACGCGCCGTCCAAGTCTGCCCCTTCAAGGCCACCGGCGACCTTATAGCCATCCGTCGTCAGCACCACCATCGCGCCGCCGTTCTCCCCGAACAGGGATGGATCGTTGTAATCCGCCAGCTCCAGGGCGTGCATGACCTCGCCCACGGTCTTCTTATCGATACCCTTTCTGGCATATGCTATGTACCCGTTATACGCCACCACGCCGACGCCTGCAAGTATTGCGAGTACAGCAATTACCACTACCAGCTCTACTAACGTAAAGCCCTTTTTGCCTCTGTTTCTTGCATTTCTTCTTTCCATACTTGACCTCCTCAATAAATGTGTCCAGATCCTGCCGCCCTCTCTCCGGGCGGCACAGCAGCGGAGCCATACCGGTTTTTTACCCTGAAAATAAAAACAGGATATGACATGCGTTCACATCCCGGGCATTACCGTATTTTTCATCTCCCCCGCCCCGGGGTCCGAGACCGCCAGAAGGTGGGCGGTATCGGAAACGCCCCATACCTGCCACTGACGCGCAGCGCCTCCTGTTCCGGCATCGACAGAGGTTCATGAGTAAAATCCTCCGTCATTTTGAACAAAAGAACTCTGGCTGATCTCATTGACCTGATACCCTCCTGTCGGGTTTCGGGACACTATTAATATAATGTCTTAAACAGGACCCGGCAAAAAGCGGCCCGCTGCTCCCCGGACGGCCCTCCGGGGCCTTCCTGTCCCTGCACTTTAACGGAGTAACCATATTTGGGCACACCAAAACACACCCTCCCGCCATTCCTTTTTTTGGAACAGGCCAAGGGTGCGTCGCGGCGTGCCTTTTTTATGTATACGGAAAACTTTTTCCCTTAAATCCTTCAAAAGTTCTTGACAATCTGTTCAGATTGTCTATAATAAATCATGAAGAATTTAAAGAATTTCATGAGGCTTGTGCTTTCCTGTCGGAGTTGAGGAGACATTATA